>NZ_SMMC01000071.1 GCF_009711445.1 Curvivirga aplysinae
AAAATCTATTTATGCTAAGGGCAAGAATAAAGATTCTCACTTTTTTGTGAGTAAGAAAATAAGTTAATTTTCTTCCATGGTGGATGGAGAGGGAAGGGATTGTCCATTTTGAATACGATCCGCAACAGCATCACCTAAACAGGATTGGGCTTTCTCTAAAGCAGCATCAAGATTTTCCGCTTGTTCTTGTATTTCTGGTAAATCATCGAAACGGATTTGAAAGACGCCATTCTCATCTTCCCAAATGCGAGCCGGGTATTTGTAATTTCCTACAAGTGCCATGTTATTACTCCAGTTCATGATGTTAAATAATGGCTGAATCACCAGATTGCATCAAGTGGGATATTTATAGTCGAATTAGAGTTATCATACGAATGATAGTAGGCTGCCATTTAAATGCCTTATTGTTATGTTTTTTCGCCGCGAATCTACGCGTGAAATTATTGAGTCTTTCAATTTCGACTCCTATAATATTAGTAGAGGTTTAATTAAAAATGTATATTCTACTCATTTTGGGGAATAAATTTATCGATGCCTAAAGCTTCAAACTTTTTATTTTTGTCATTCGCAATTGGTCTAGCAGGTTGTACGGTAACAACACAGAATACCACATCTCAAGAGCTGGGAACTCCAAAAATTGTTGAGAAAAATTGTCCTATTCCAGCACCAGCACCGAAGCCGGAAATTATTGAGACTAAACAATGTGATGGCCTTGATATTATTCTAGAAGATCAAGGTATTCTTTTAATTGGCGAAGCGGAACATGTGTATATTTTTGAAGCTGGTTTTTCCGGTGAAGCCCGCATTGATACAGGGGCCACAACTTCATCAATTGGGGCGGAAGCAATCAAACGTTATGAGAAAGATGGCGAAGATTGGGTGAAATTTGATCTACGAGATCGTAAAACAGATAAGATCACGACTATTCGCACGAAAGTTGAACGTATTGCAGCCATTAAACAGCATGGGCGTGATCCACTTGAACGCCCAGTCGTGCTGCTTACCATGTCTTTAGGGGATCAAGTGATGAAGCGTGAATTTACGTTGGCCAGTCGGGATCATTATGAATATCCGATCTTGATTGGACGAAATGTATTACGCAATGCATTTTATGTGAATGTGGATGAAAAATTTATCCATCTTCCCGTTAAAGAAATGAACTAGTTTCTTAAGGCTGCGATTATGGAAAAGAAGTTTCAATCCTATTTTATCATTCTTTTTCTCTGCATATTGGGATTAAGTGCAACCATATACAAAGTTGTAAGTTTAGATTTTCCGTTATTTCCCGGTGGACAAGCTGTTTCCTGGACTGTGGAATCCAAGATAACCTTTGATGCGGATGGCGAAGAAGCCAAAGTCACCTATGCGAAGCCAATTTCGACTTCTCATTTACGGGTGATTTCTACCCATGCAGTGTCATCTGGCTATGGCTATGAAGAAAAAGACGGACAGGGTATTTGGACAAAAAGGCAGGCAGATGGAAAACAAAGCCTTTATTTTCAAGCGATTGTCCACCAACAAGAAGATGAAGACGCCACCATTAATTCCTTTTTTGCCAGCAAACCTAAAGGAAGCGTTCGGACAGCACGGTTAGATAGTTCTCAAAAAGCTGCGGCATCAGAAATTATTGGTTTTGCAAAGCAAAGATCAACAGATGAACGTAGTCTTGTGACGCAGATGGTAAAAGTTTTCCGTACAGAAACTTTATCGGATAGTGTGGCTTATCTTCGTAAAAGTATTTCTTCTGAACAGGCTACTGTTGATCTAGCTAAAGAGATTTTGATTCTTGCTGGTATCCATGTGAAAGAAATCAAAGGTGTTTTCTTGTCCAAAGGACGGGAAAAAGAAAAAATCCGCTCTATTCTGGGTGTCTTCGTTGACGATAAATGGGCGCCATTTGATGTGATAAGTGGCGAATTTGGCGTACCTGCGAATTTCCTGCCTTTTGGTAATACCTCTGATGGTGTGTTGGTTGTAGAAGGGGGGAATAATTCCAAGGTTGAAGTCACATCTGTTAGTGATGGTCGTTCCGCCCAAAGCCTCACGACTTATCATGCGCAGGTGGATAAAGATATTCTGGTAGATTTTTCCATTTATTCCCTGCCTGCAGAACAACAAAAAACCTTCAAA
The DNA here is from genome assembly GCF_009711445.1 of Curvivirga aplysinae. Lineage (GTDB taxonomy): Bacteria > Pseudomonadota > Alphaproteobacteria > UBA8366 > Aestuariispiraceae > Curvivirga > Curvivirga aplysinae. Next base: position 2,131 of record NZ_SMMC01000071.1, read on the forward strand.
CTGCTTCTATTGATGCCAATAGGGGCTTTGGTTGTAGTTTTCTTTCGAAATATCGTTGGTCTTAAAACTTCTGGCACCTTTATGCCAATTCTGATTGCGCTGACCTTTTTACAAACGACCTTAACGGTTGGATTGGCTTTATTCGTGATTGTTGTGGGGATTGGTTTGTTATTGCGTTCTTACCTAACGCATTTGAATTTATTACTTGTCCCAAGGATTTCAGCGGTTCTGATTGTTGTTACTTTGATCTTTGCGATGATCAGTATTCTGGGCTTTAAGCTTGGGATGGAAAACAGTCTCGCGGTGACCTTCTTCCCGATGATTATCGTAAGCTGGACCATCGAACGTATGTCTGTTTTATGGGATGAATCAGGTGCAAAAGAAGTTTTTGTTCAAACCTTTGGCAGTTTATTCGTTGCCTCCATCGCCTATTTTATGATGAGCAGTGTTCTTATTAAACATCTGACTTTCCTATTCCCGGAATTGTTGTTGGTGGTTTTGGCCGTAATCTTGTTGCTTGGGCAATTACGGGTTATCGCTTAAGCGAGCTGTATCGATTTAAACCAATGGTGCATAGATGATTTTTAATATTGCCAATCCATTTTCCCTAAAAGCGCGAGGCGTTGTGGGTATGAATAAACGCAATATTGATTATATTGCCCGGAATAATCCAAGACGGCTTTATCCGATTGTAGATGATAAATTAAAGACGAAACTGCAGGCAGAAGAATTTCAAATTCCATCTCCGAAATTACTTGGGGTTATCGAATGTCAGAAACATGTAAGGCAACTCCCTGATTTCCTTCGCGAAATCGGAGTTGGATTCGTGATTAAGCCAGCCCGAGGCAGTGGCGGGAAGGGGATTTTAATCATCTCCCACCAAGAAGACGGTAAGTTCTTCAAGACCAGTGGCAAAGAAGTTTCCGATGATGAAATTCAAAAACACGGCTCAAATATCTTAAGCGGCCTTTATAGTTTGGGTGGTACGCCTGATGTAGGTGTGCTTGAAGAGCTTGTTGAATTTTCAGATATCTTTGATGGTTTTACCTATGAAGGTGTGCCGGATGTTCGGATCATATGTTATAAAGGTTATCCCGCATTTGCCATGACGCGACTTTCCACCGAAGTGTCTGATGGCAAAGCGAATCTGCATCAGGGCGCCGTTGGTGTTGGTTTGGATATCGCAACAGGTAAAGCTTTACGCGCGGTACAATTTGATAAGGCCGTTACCCATCATCCTGATACAGATACGGATCTTTCTGAGTTACAGGTCAGTAACTGGTCAGAAATCATCGAACTCGCCAGTCGCTGTTATGAAATGAGCCAACTTGGCTATCTTGGTGTAGATGTGATTTTGGATAAACATCGTGGACCTATGATCATTGAGCTGAATGCCCGCCCGGGCCTTGCCATCCAAATCGCCCATGGTTTTGGGATGGGAAAACGCATTGATCGTATTGAGGAATTATATACCCCACGCCATGACTATAAAGAACGCGCCGAAATCGCCATGAAAGAACTTGCTGGAATAGAATAAGAAAAGGCGTTAGAAAAATCTAACGCCTTTCAAAATCTGGCTCCTGAGCAGGGATTCGAACCCCGGACCGATCGGTTAACAGCCGATTGCTCTACCGCTGAGCTACTCAGGATCAGTATGTTTTGTTTGTGTCTTAGGGTGTGTTCCCTGCCGACGGACGGGTATATAACAACTCATTATGGGGTCTGCAATAGTGTTTTTTCATTCAGTTGCATTTTTTTTACATTTTCTTGAAATTATTTCTGAAGATCCGCAGTTTTCCTTATGTATAAGCATATGAAAAAATGAAAGAAAAATGGTTTAGACCGGATTTAATACCTCTTAACCATTGAATTTGATCGGTCATCCTGCTCATTTTCATGAATCGTGATTCATATGCGCAGGAAGAGGGAGGTAAATTTAATGAATTATAAATGACGAAGAGCTGTCTCATCGAACGTATAAGAAGGGGATGTAAGATATGTTTGGAAAATAAATGGAGGCGCGGACCGGAATCGAACCGGTGTACACGGATTTGCAATCCGCTGCGTCACCACTCCGCCACCGCGCCTTCATGGGCAAAACTTCATCTGAACCAAGTGGTAGTCTTCTAAAAGAAGCAGGTTCGAAGTCGACTTCTCGATCGAAGTCATTTGCTGGAAGGTCATATACTTGTGTGGAGGCGGTGGGTCAAGGGAGTTTCCACATGAAAGTGAAACTTTTCTGAAAAAAAGCGATTTGTAGATCGTGAATTACACTAACATATGGTTGAAAGAAGCTATCTATCGCTTTATAAAGCAGAAAGATTAAAAAACGCGTTTTAAACCGATCAGGGTTTCGGAGAATTTCTATGGATTACGCTGCTGCACGTTTCAACATGGTTGAAGGTCAACTTCGTACAAATAAAATCACAGACGAAGGCGTGTTGGAAGCAATGCGTGGTTTGCCACGTGAAGAATTTGTACCAACACAGAATCGTCATCTTGCCTATATTGATGAAGACTTGGAAATTGCCAATGATCGCTTCTTGATGGAGCCGATGATCGCAGCGCGTTTGATCCAGCTAACACAAATCCAGGAAAAAGATACTGTCTTGGTTGTTGGGGCTGGCTATATGGCGGCGGTTGCAGGTTGTATGGCGGAAACAGTTTTTGCGGTTGAATCCGATAAAGAACTTGCGGAAAGCACAGGCAAAACATTAACTGATCTTGCCATGGATAATGTGGTTGTTCTGGATGGTGCTTTGACAGACGGCTTGGCAAAGCAGGGGCCTTATAATGTAATTTTGTTTGACGGGTCTGTGGAAGAGGTGCCGGCAGAGATTTTAGCGCAATTGGCAGAAGGCGGTCGTTTGGCTGTTGTGCTTGCGGATTCTGCGAGTGAAACAAATGGCATCGCGCATTTATATGTGAAAGCAAATGGTGTGGCGTCTTCCAAAGCGATTTTTGATGCGAATGTCCAACCATTGCCGGGCTTTGCGAAGGAAAAAGGTTTCGTATTCTAAAATATTTGAATATTGGAATTGAAGTTAAAGGCCAATGTTCGATGCATTGGCCTTTAGTTTTTAAATAAAAAAAGAGTTAATTTACTTTTTACATCTTTTTATTATGATCTAAATGACTACATATGTGATGGGTTGCGTATGTTCTAGAAAATATTGGGGTTTACTATTGTGAATATTAAAGCTTTCTTGAAATTGGGTGTGGCTGCTGCCGGATTGGCAACTGCGACTTTATCTTCCGGTGCTGCTTGGTCTGCATCTTTGGAAGAGGCGCTATTAGCCGCCTATGATAATAACCCTACATTACTGGCTCAGCGTGCTTCCTTACGTGTAACCAATGAAGGTGTCGCACAAGCAGTATCCGGCTGGCGGCCGACTGTCACAGGTACAGGGTCATTGGGGGCAATTAATTCTGATACAGATAATAATGGTGTTGATACAGATAGTGATCGTTCATTCTATTCTGCGGCCTTGTCTGTGACACAAAACCTTTATGCTGGCGGTGGTACCGAAGCTGGAATCGCCTCCGCCGAAGCAAGTGTGTTATCTGCGCGTGCATCATTGGCAGCGACAGAGCAATCTATATTGCTAGAAGCTGCGACAGCCTATCTTGATGTGTTGCGCGATATTGCCGTATTAGATTTGAACCAGCAAAATGAAAAACGTTTACAAAAACAACTTGAGGCGACTCAAGATCGTTTTGATGTGGGTGAGGTAACTCGTACTGACGTTGCGCAGGCTGAATCGCGTTTGTCCCGTGCACGCGCAGATACAATTTCTGCGGCAGGTTCATTGGAGACAAGCAAAGCCAATTATGAACAAATCGTGGGTGAGCCGATTGACGGTCAGATGGCGACCCCTGTTTTAAATCTTGGTTTGCCATTAAGTCGTGAAGAAGCGATTACTTTGTCTTCTGATAAAAACCCGTTGGTGGTTGCTGCTCGTCACTCTTATGATGCGTCGGTTATGGACGTGGATTCTGCTGAGGCATCTTTGTATCCATCATTGGATCTGGTTGGTGCGACAAATTATAACAATGATGTGTCTGGAGAAGATTTAACAACTAAAGATGCATCTATTCGTTTGAACCTCTCTGTGCCGATCTATCAGCAAGGCTTGGTCAGTTCACAGGTTCGGCAGGCAAAAGAATCTGCTTCACTTGCGCGTGTGCAAATTGAAGAACAACGTCGTAGTGTGATTGAGACAGCAACGTCTTCTTGGGAAAACTTGAAAACGACCCGTGCACAAATTGAGGCGCAACAAGATGAAGTTCGTGCAACAACCATCGCTTTTGAAGGTGTGGAGCAAGAAGCAATTGTTGGTTCTCGTACAGTATTGGATGTATTGGATGCGGAACAAGAATTGTTAGATGCAAAAGTAAGTCTTGTGCGATCTCAACGTGACGAAAATGTTGCCCAGTTTGCATTACTTGCGGCAATTGGTGGTTTGACTATGTCTGAGCTTGGCCTTGGTGCAGATATTTATGATGCGACCGCCCATTATGATGATGTTCGTGACAAATGGTGGGGCATTGGCCCTGATATTGAAAAGGATGCACCTGCTGAATAAGTAGGGGTAAATTCTATTCTTTTCATTAAGTAAAACTGAATAAAACCAAGTAAGGGT
>NZ_SMMC01000084.1 GCF_009711445.1 Curvivirga aplysinae
TAAAAAATTAGAAAAGACTTCTAATCTTAATTTATTTGCGTACGAATCGGAAACGTGGTACGATTCGTGCTTAGGGGCTTATAGGATATCTTTAGGAATGGTGATTATTGTTAATCGCCAAAGCGATGGGAAACTATAACAATGAACGCTGGTTTAAATAGAACCATAATCCTTCAAGGAAAGAGCCAAGCGAATTATCTAAACGCAAAAGGCAAAGAAAGAAGTAGTATGTTTTTTAAACGAGGTCAGAAATTAGAATATGTAAAAGCTGGGGCTTTGTTTCGGCGGGAACGCAAAGATCATATGGTGGAAACAGCTCGGGTTTTATCGGTTGCAGCAGATTCATTTGGCATACCTCATGTGCGTTATGAACTAAAAATGGAAAAGGCATGTATGGCTTATTCTGAAATACATGGTCCACGTGTTTTAGCCTTAAATACTTTTACGGAAATGTATCAAGATAGGATCGCAAGCTAGAATCATCCGGCAGAATTAAATGACTTTTGATGATATGATCTACTATCAAACGAGTATGGGGCCTATTTGAGCCCCTTTTTTATTGACCGAAAACTGCCAAAAGTTAAAAAAAATACAGAAAAATGAAAAAACTTGTCAGTTAGGCTTTGACGGACCGAAATCAGACTGCTATAGAACCGCCGCGCTTGAGACACCGAGGCGGTGTTTTCGGAGCCTTCTTTGTAGATGCGCGGTCGTGGCGGAATTGGTAGACGCGCTAGATTTAGGTTCTAGTATCTTATGGTGTGAGAGTTCGAGTCTCTCCGACCGCACCAAAGACGCTCCGAAGTAAGAGCAGCCTCGAAGTCCCGTATATAATAAAATGCGGTCACCATGTTCCAATCTAATATACATGGTTATAAGCAAAGAGTTTAAACTTTCACATGCCTGACTAAAGGTTGTTTCCATGCAAATTAACGAAACTAAAAATGAAGGCTTAAGCCGTGAATATACTGTAACGGTTTCTGCTTCTGACATCGACGCACGTGTTGATACCCGCCTGCAAGAAGTTGGCAAAACAATTAATCTTCCGGGTTTCCGTAAAGGCAAAGTGCCATTGACAATTTTACGTCAACGTTTCGGTAAATCTGTGATGGGTGAAGTTTTGGAAGCTGCGGTTAATGAAAGCAGTTCCGAAGTTGTTTCTAAAAACGAACTTCGTCCTGCAATGCAGCCAAAAATTGAAATTGAAAGCTTTGATGAAGGCAAAGACCTTGTTTTCAAAATGGGCGTAGAGTGTATGCCCGAAATCAAAGAGATGGATTTCGCTTCTATCGAATTGACTAAATACAAAGCAAAAATCGAAGAGTCTGAAGTTGATGAAGCATTAGAGCGTATCGCGAAAGACTTCCGTAAATCGGAGCCAGTTGCAAAAGCACGTAAAGCTAAAGAAGGTGACGTTGTTGTTATCGACTTTAAAGGTTCCGTTGATGGTGTTGAATTCCCTGGCGGTGCTGGTGAGGGCCACAATCTGGAATTGGGCTCTGGACAATTCATTCCTGGTTTCGAAGAACAATTAGTTGGTGCAAAACCAGGTGATTCTTTAGAGGTTAATGTAACCTTCCCAGAAGAATACCATGCAGAGGACCTTAAAGGTAAGGCTGCAGTATTCGCTGTAGATGTTAAAGAGTTACGTGAATATGTTGAAACAGCAATTGACGACGAATTAGCTAAAAACCTTGGTCTTGACGATTTAGACCAGTTGAAATCTAACATTAGTGAGCGTTTGGAAGCTGATTACGATCAGTTTGCACGTAACCGTACAAAGCGTCAGTTGCTAGATGCATTGCAAGAAGGTCATGACTTCGAAGTACCAGCAGGTATGGTTGAGCAAGAATTCGACAGCATCTGGAAACAGTTTGAGCAAGCTAAAGAAGCGGGTCAATTAGACGAAGATGATGCGTCTAAAGATGAAGACGAGTTGAAAGCTGAATATCGTGAGATTGCTGTTCGTCGTGTGATGCTTGGATTGTTGTTGTCCGAAATCGGTACAAAAAACAACATTCAGGTTGCCCAAGACGATTTGAATAAAGCAATCATGAACGAAGCTCGCAAATATTCCGGTCAGGAAATGCAGGTAATGCAATATTACCAACAAAATCCTGAAGCGATGGCTAGCTTGCAAGCGCCAATCTTCGAAGATAAAGTTGTAGACTTCTTGGTTGAAATGGCGAAAGTAACAGAAGAAGAGATCAGCGTTGAAGAGCTGGTTAAAGATCCAGACGAAGCAGAGTCTAAGCCAGCAAAAAAAGCGAAAGCTAAAAAAGCTGCAAAGAAAGCTACTTCTAAAAAATCTGCATCTAAGAAATCTTCTGCGAAGAAAGCTGCAGCAAAAAAATAAAGATTTAAAGATATTGCCGGATCAGATGATTTCGGTCTGGTAATTTCGGACAAATCACTTATATGCTAATCCCACGGACAGTTCAGGCATTTCTGCTTGTCATATCCGTGGGATTAGTGCTTTTTAGGGTAAGTTTTTCTACTTACTGATTCTCTTTTAAAATACAGGGGGTGGCCTCACCATGATTACAGACCGCGATCCAATTGACGTATATATGAATACTCTTGTTCCTATGGTTGTGGAACAAACAAACCGTGGCGAACGCTCTTATGATATTTACTCGCGTCTTTTAAAGGAGCGCATCATCTTCTTGACTGGTCAGGTGAATGATCATGTTGCAAGTTTGATTTGCGCACAATTGTTATTCCTTGAGGCTGAAAACCCAAAAAAGGATATTGCATTTTATATTAACTCACCTGGTGGTGTCGTGACATCTGGCATGTCTATTTATGACACGATGCAATATATTCGCCCAAGCGTTTCGACTCTTTGTTTAGGGCAGGCTGCTTCAATGGGGTCGCTGCTATTAACAGCAGGGGATAAAGGCAAGCGTTTTGCGCTTCCTAATGCGCGGATCATGATCCATCAGCCCTCTGGTGGTGCTCAGGGGCAAGCTACCGATATTGAAATCCAAGCGCGTGAGATTTTGCGTATGCGTGCGAATCTAAATGAAATTTATGTAAAGCATACAGGTCAGGATCTCAAAACTATTGAATCAGCTATGGAACGAGACAATTTCATGGAAGCAGAAGAGGCCAAAGAGTTTGGGCTAATTGATGAAGTTGTTGATACGCGCCCTGACTTAGATGGTGATGAAGAGTAAGTCATTTAACTAATTTAAAGTTATTAAGGCCTCCTTATACTAGGGGGCCTTATTTTTTGCTCGGGTTTGATGATTGTGGTTGAAATGCAGAAAATGTAATCAAATGAGGCAGTTGATTATATCTGCCTCGATAAAATAGTCCTCTAATACCAGATATAGTGAAGAAATCTGCAATTTCGGATTGCTCGCCCGGTTTTGGGGTCTATAATTAAACTAATATCGATGTTTTTTGATGAAAGAAAAATAAATGAGCAAGACCACCAACAGCGGTGATTCAAAGAATACATTATACTGCTCCTTCTGTGGCAAAAGCCAGCATGAGGTACGTAAGTTAATTGCAGGTCCAACAGTTTTCATCTGTGATGAATGTGTTGAACTTTGTATGGACATTATAAAAGAAGACACATCTACATCTTTAGCGACTTCTGGTGAAGGGGTTCCTGCACCGCAAGAAATTCGCGATGTACTTGATGATTATGTCATTGGTCAAGATTTCGCCAAGCGTGTTTTGGCCGTTGCTGTGCACAACCATTACAAACGTCTTGCTCATGAAAGCAAGAATGGTGATGTGGAACTGGCAAAATCCAATATTCTCCTGATTGGCCCAACAGGTTGCGGTAAGACACTTCTTGCTCAAACACTTGCTCGTATCCTTGATGTGCCATTTACAATGGCCGATGCGACCACACTTACTGAAGCTGGTTATGTTGGTGAAGATGTCGAGAATATTATTCTGAAGCTTTTGCAAGCTGCCGATTACAATGTTGAGCGCGCCCAACGTGGAATCGTGTATATTGATGAGGTCGATAAAATTAGCCGTAAAGCTGACAACCCATCCATTACTCGTGATGTTTCTGGTGAAGGTGTACAGCAAGCCTTATTGAAAATCATGGAAGGTACTGTTGCATCTGTGCCTCCACAAGGCGGTCGCAAACATCCACAACAAGAATTCTTACAAGTTGATACAACGAATATCCTATTTATTTGTGGTGGTGCTTTTGCTGGTCTCGATAAAATTATTGCTGGTCGTGGCAAAGGATCTTCAATTGGTTTTGGCGCCGATGTGAAATCTGAAGACGATCGCAATGTTGGTGAATTACTGCGTGAAATTGAGCCAGAAGACTTATTGAAATTTGGCTTGATCCCGGAATTTGTTGGTCGTGTACCAATGATCGCCACTTTGACCGATCTTGATGAAGACGCATTGGTTGAGATTCTGACACAACCGCGTAATGCGTTGTTGAAGCAATATCAACGATTGTTTGATATGGAAAAAATTGAGCTGGAATTTACAGAAGATGCTGTTCGTGCGGTTGCCCATAAGGCGATTGAACGTAAAACCGGCGCCCGTGGCCTTCGCTCTATCATGGAAGGTATTTTACTTGATTCCATGTATGAATTACCTTCTTTGGAAGGCGTAGAAAAAGTGGTTATTAATAAAGAGGTGGTTGAAAATAAGGCTGATCCTCTCCACATCTATGCTGAACGTAAAGAAGAAATTGAAAGCAGCGCCTGATTCCGAATGAATGGGCTTTGCCAGGATTTTGGGAAGCCCGTTCACTTAATGATTTGATTGACATTGGAATGTAATCAAACTCTCGGATAAAGGACAAATAGACAGAATATTTCGCCTTACTAGGGAAGGTTCTGTTGTATAAAGAAAGGTCTTAATATGTTAGAAGCTTCACAAGCTGCGCTCTATCCAATCCTTCCTTTGCGGGACATTGTTGTATTTCCGCATATGATTGTGCCACTTTTTGTTGGCCGTGATAAATCTATAAAAGCTCTTGAAGATGTGATGCAGGATGATAAGCAAATCCTGTTGGTGACACAGAAAAATGCCTCAGTAGATGATCCGTCAGTTGAAGATTTATATGAGATCGGTACTATCGGTACGATCCTTCAATTGCTAAAATTACCTGATGGTACAGTGAAGGTTCTTGTTGAAGGGCAACATCGCGTTAAAATCGAAGAGTATTCTGATAATACTGATTTTTTCCAAGCTTATGCAACAGATTTACCTGCTGTTGAGGAAGATTCTGCTGAGCTTGAAGCTTTGGCGCGTGCCGCTGTTGGTCAGTTTGAGCAATATATTAAACTAAATAAGAAAATTCCTGCTGAAATTTTATCAACAGTCAATGAAATCACTGATCCGTCCAAATTGGCCGATACAATTGCGCAACATCTCTCTTTGAAGATTAATGAAAAACAAGAAATCCTTGAGTTGTCATCAGCCTCTGAACGTCTTGAAAAAGTTTATGGCTTTATGGAAGGCGAAATAAGCGTAATGCAGGTTGAGAAGAAGATTCGCAGCCGCGTAAAACGCCAAATGGAGAAAACCCAACGCGAATATTATCTAAATGAGCAAATGAAGGCCATTCAGAAAGAATTGGGCGAGGGGGATGATGGCAAAGATGAGCTGACAGAGCTTGAAGAGACACTTGATAAGTTAAAATTGACCAAGGAAGCACGTGAAAAAACGAATGCTGAATTGAAAAAATTGAAAACAATGAGCCCAATGTCTGCGGAAGCAACTGTTGTCCGTAACTATTTAGATTGGATCATTTCAATTCCTTGGAAAAAACGCAGTAAAATCAAGAAAGATTTGAACCGAGCAAAAGATATTTTGGACAAAGATCACTATGGCCTTGAGAAAGTTAAAGATCGGATTCTTGAGTATCTAGCGGTACAAGCACGTATGAATAAAGTTAAAGGTCCGATTCTTTGTTTAGTTGGCCCTCCGGGTGTTGGTAAAACATCACTTGGTCAGTCCATCGCAAAGGCCACGAATCGTAACTTCGTACGTATGTCTCTTGGTGGTGTACGAGACGAGTCTGAAATTCGTGGACATCGTAGGACTTATATCGGTTCTATGCCAGGTAAAGTTATTCAAGGAATGAAGAAGGCAAAGACATCGAATCCGATGTTTTTGTTGGATGAGATTGATAAACTTGGAAATGATTGGCGTGGGGATCCTTCATCCGCATTACTTGAAGTTTTAGATCCAGAACAAAATGCAACTTTCGCAGATCATTATCTTGAAGTTGATTATGATTTGTCGGATGTGATGTTTGTAACAACATCGAACTCTTTAAATATGGCTGGCCCTTTGTTGGACCGTATGGAAATCATTCGTATTCCAGGTTATACGGAAGCGGAAAAAGTCGAAATTGCAAAACGTCATTTAGTACCTAAGCAAATCAAAGAGAACGGTTTGAAGGACGGTGAGTGGAGCATTTCTGACGAAGCGATTCGTGATATTGTTCGTTATTACACCCGTGAAGCTGGGGTTCGTAGTCTTGAACGCGAAATTGCCAATGTCTGCCGTAAGGGGATTAAGGAAATCATGATGGATGGAAAGAAATCCATCGAAGTTACCGATGAAAACCTTAAGGAATATGCAGGTATTCGCAAATTTAGATTCGGCGAAGCTGAAGATGAGGATCAAATCGGTGTTGTAACTGGTTTGGCATGGACTGAAGTTGGTGGTGAATTACTTTCTATCGAATCTGTGATGGTTCCAGGTAAGGGCAAATTCATCAAAACGGGTAAGCTCGGAGATGTGATGCAAGAATCCATTCAAGCTGCTGAGAGTTATGTGAAGAGCCGAGCGCCAAGCTTTGGTATCAAACCTACAGCTTTTGAAAAGGCTGATATTCACTTGCATGTCCCTGAAGGTGCAACTCCAAAAGATGGTCCATCGGCCGGCGTTGCTATGGTAACTTCAATCGTTTCATTGCTTTCTGGAATACCTGTTCGTAAAGATGTTGCAATGACTGGTGAGATTTCTTTGCGTGGTCGTGTACTTCCTATCGGTGGTTTGAAAGAAAAGATTCTGGCTGCACTCCGCGGTGGAATTACAAAAGTATTGATTCCGCGCGATAATACAAAAGATCTGGAAGATATTCCGGATAATGTAAAAGAGGTATTGGAAATTGTGCCTGTTTCTACTGTCGATGAAGTACTTGAACATGCTTTAGCTACATCTCCTAAGCCAATTGAATGGAAAGCGGATGATGACGATGGAGAATCAGAAGCGGTTACAGCTGTTAGTGAGGCGGACGAATCGCATAGCGAAGTAACCACACATTAATATACCTGTAACATTGTGGGTAATATTGTTTCAATCAGGCTCCATTTTTGGGGCCTGTTTTGTTTTTGTAGGATATGTCAACATAGAAAATGATAAAAAATCTGTGGAAAACCGCAGAAACCTGCGGTTTCATGATTGACGTGAAGAAAGAAATAACTTTAAACTGCTTCTCGTCGAAAGGATGAACCTTTCGTTAATCTGTTTAAGAAACCCAATAAAAAATTCTAGGGGGTCTATCGTGAATAAAAACGATCTTGTTGCTTCTGTAGCTAATGAATCTGGTCTTTCTAAGGCTGACGCTGCTAAATCTGTTGACGCTGTATTCAACGCTGTAACTGGCGCTTTGAAATCCGGTGACGAAGTACGCTTAGTAGGTTTCGGTACTTTTGCAGTTACAAAACGTGCTGCTTCTGAAGGCCGTAACCCACGTACAGGCGAGAAAATCCAAATTCCAGCTTCTAACCAACCAAAGTTTAAAGCTGGTAAAGGTTTGAAAGACGCAGTAAACAGCTAATACCTGTTTATACGTGATTTAAGAAAAACGGTCGCTTTTTTAAGCGGCCGTTTTCTTTTGTTTCTGGATTATGAAAAAAAAGAAAAATAATTGAAAAAAATCAATTTTACCTCTTGCCAATACCTGCGGACTTTCATATAAACCGCGCATCCGATAGAGACTTGGAAACGATGGGCGATTAGCTCAGCTGGGAGAGCATCTCGTTTACACCGAGAGGGTCGGCGGTTCGATCCCGTCATCGCCCACCATCTATTCCAACATCTCAATCCCAAAGACAAAATGTCTTAAAGGGCGATTAGCTCAGCTGGGAGAGCATCTC
>NZ_SMMC01000160.1 GCF_009711445.1 Curvivirga aplysinae
ATTTTTCAAAACAATTAAAGCATCTAAATATAACGGTAAAGAAAGATAAAACCTGCAACTATTGCCTTTATGGAGCAAAAACAATGAAATTACTCACAAGCGCTTTACTAGCTTCATCATTGATCTTCAGCCTCTCTACACCTGCATCCGCACAAGATGCGACTGCCCGTGCCACAAATGAATATGAATTGAGCCTAGCAGTCGCAACCGCAAGCCGTGCATGGCGTGACGCTTTTAATGCTGGTGATGCAGCTGCGGCTGCTGCCCTTTATGAGGAAGATGCTGTTATGGTCGCGAAACCTTTTGGAACCTTCAAAGGCCGCGAAGCAATTCAAGCTTTCTGGACCAACTTGGTTGAGAAGGGTTTTGACGATGTTATCTATTTTAACACGGTGACAAAAGTGGATCGTGAGTTAACTTCTGCACAAGTGACAGCAGAATGGAAAATGAATAACGCTAAAGGCATCATCACAAATGAACATTGGGTTTTACAACCTGACGGCACCGCCCTATTACGTGAAGATCATTTCGAAGTTACGCAATAAACAAATGATAAAGGCGCTAGATATTCTCTCAAGCGCCTTTTGTTCATTTTAAGACAAATCTAATCCCATTTGCCAAAATCCAACTTCCAATCGGGAGGCATTTCGAAAAATCTTGGCGAGTTCTGCTTCACGATCTTTAGATAAATGATCGCCAGCCAATTCATCTAAGTAAGCAATCATATCATCAACGGCAGCTAAATATTCTTTACCGGAATACATTTCCACCCAATCCGCATAAGGGTTGTTATTTGGCGTTAGTTGTTCGGATGCCAATCGTCTTCCAATTTCGGCATATCCAATCGCACAAGGCGCCAGTGCCACATAAAGTTCCAACAGACCACCGGACATGCCACATTCCATCACATAACGGGTATAAGCCATATTCGCAGTGGATTCTTCCAGATCATCCAATTCATCTTCATGAATGCCCCATTCAGCGCAGTATTTTAGATGAAGCCCCAATTCCATATCGACAATGGCAGAGACGCCATCTTGTGCACGCTTAATATCAGACAGTTTGGTACTTTTATAAGCAGCTAAAGCATGACAACGAGCAAAGTGGATCAGAAAGATATAATCCTGCTTCAAGTAATGTTGAAAACATTCTTTTGGTAAACTGCCCTTACCAAGCTGTTCCACAAAATCATGATGCGTGTAAGCTGCCCAGTCGTCAGGACAGCTTTCTTTTAGGCGTTGGAACAATCCCATGATTTATTTCTCCGCAAAAATATCAACAGCATATGTTTCAAGGGCAGGTGTTTCTTTAATCATACCATTTTCAATCATAAATTCAGCAAAGCGTGTATAGCGGCCATGATCCAACGCAGCTGGACGCAAGGCAAAACGCGGCATTGTATCAATCCATGCACGACGATTTAATTCATTATCCAGCGCTTTATCCGTTGCAATGAACATATCCAACGATTTCGCATTATTGTTCAGCATGTAATTGGTCGCATCCTGTAGCGCCAGCATGAACCTCACCAGCTTCTCTTCACCAACACGATCAGATTTAGCAACTAAGATCAATTCGTCATATGCAGGCACACCTTCGTCTTCCACATAGAAAGCACGCCCTGGACGTTTTTCAATATCCATCTGATTTAATTCAAAGTTACGAAAGGCACCAATAACCGCATCAACTTGCCCCGCAAAAAGAGAGGGAGACAAAGAGAAATTCACATTGATCAACTCAATATCTTTCAACGTCAATCCATGCTGACCCAACATAGCAGAAAGCATTGTATCTTCGAACCCACCAACGGAGAAACCAACCTTACGCCCTTTTAAATCAGCGATAGATTTAATCGGGCTATCTTCCAAAACGACCAAGGAGTTTAATGGTGTTGCCACGAGCGTACCAATACGAACAAGCGGCAAACCTTCCGCCACTTGTACATGTAATTGTGGTTGATAAGAAACGGCCAAATCAGCTTGTCCTGCCGCAACCAGTTTAGGAGGTAGAGAAGGATCAGATGGCGCAATCAACTCAACATCCAGACCGTATTTTTTAAAGAAACCTGCTTCTTTCGCGATGACCAAGGTTGCATGATCCGGGTTCACAAACCAATCTAACAATACGGTTACTTTATCTGCAGCTATCGCAGATCCAGATAGAAAAACAGCAAAGCTTGCTGCGAGGAAAGCACGAAGTTTTAATTTCATTGTTTTATCCTTAAACCTTATGAGGATGATGCCAGCGTGTTAATCTGGCGAGAGATTTATCAATTACGTAATAAAAAAGAACCGCAAAAACGGCGATGACGAAAAGCGCTGCAAACATCAAATCCACCTGCATGCGCGCATTTGCATGAAGCATTAAGAAACCAAGTCCTTTTGAGGAACCTACCCATTCCCCGACAATGGCACCAATCGGGGCTACTGCCGCAGCAACACGCATACCCGTAGCCAGTTTTGGTAAAGCTGCCGGAATTTGAATATGGTATAAAATAGCGACTTTCTTACCGCCCATTACTTTCGCTATATCCAACCAATCTTTGGCCGTTTGCTGCAACCCGTCATAAAATGCAGATGTCACAGGGAAATAGATAATCAAGGTGGCCATCGCGACCTTTGATGCCAGACCATATCCCAACCAAAGAACCAAAATTGGTGCTAACGCAAATACTGGAATAGCTTGAGATATAACTAAAGCCGGCATAAGCCACTGTCGCAAAGGTTTAAACCAGATCAGTAGCATAGCACTGAGGCATCCCAAAATCGTTCCCAAAAGCATGCCCATTATGATTTCGAAAAAAGTGATAAAGCTATGTTCTAAAATAAGCTCAGCATTATCTTTCAATGCAAAAAGAACCATTATCGGCCCAGGTAAAATATAGCTTGGCACTGATGAAAAACTTACAACGGCTTGCCAGATGACGCACAATCCGATCGGAATTAAAGCAAAACGAAAGGTCTTATTCATGTTTAAACCCTTTCGGCTTTTGACAATACTCCCATTAGATCAGGATAGAGTTCATCTACTTCCTGATCCCCAACCTGCCGAGGTGCATTTGTAACAAGTCGTATATCGGGTAAAAGTTTCGCCGGGCGACCTTCCAAAACATAGATCACATCACCAAGCCGCAAAGCCTCTAGCGGGTCATGCGTCACAAGCAAGACGGTGCGCCCTTTTAGTAGGTCATATGTTAAGGCTTGTAACTCATGACGTGTAACAGCATCCAGCGCAGAAAAAGGCTCATCCATCAAGATCGTAGCACGATCTTCCATCAAGGTCCTTGCCAAAACAACGCGTTGCTGCATGCCACCAGAAAGTTGAGCGGGTTTATGATCTATATACTGACCTAGACCAACTCTATTCAAAAGATCACGCGCGCGTTTCTCATCACGTTTCTCACCGCGTAGAATACTGCCCAGTTGCACATTTTCCAAAACAGATAACCACGGCATCAAAAAGGCTTTTTGTCCCATATAGGCGACATCAGAATGGCCTGTATCAAAATCAACGTTACCTTCGATCAACCAATCATCGTCAAGACCAGCAATCGCGCGTAACAAACTGCTTTTCCCCACCCCACTTTGCCCCAACAAGCAAGACCATTTTCCTGCTTGCAAGGTTAAAGAAGATAGGTTCAGAATTTCCGTTTCCTGATATCTCAAACGGAAATTACTTAACCTGATATTTGGGGCAATCTTTGTCATTACGCAACTGTTTTTAACGAGCTAAACCGAAAGGCGTGCGACTAACGTTTGCCCAATCATCTGCATTGGCCAGCGCCTTACGATATGACTCCATCACTTTAGACGCCATAGGATCATTAGCTGCAAATTCATCTGTAATGTTTTGACTGGCTTCGCGTGCCTTAGTCATTACTTCTTTGGGGAATTGGCGTAATTCAACACCATGTTCTTCTGTCAAATTCCGAAGTGCAATAGCATTTTCCCAATCAGATTCAGCCAACGCGAAAGAGTTCTCCGCTTCACAAGCACTTGCTACAATCGCCTTTAAATCCGCGGGAAGTTTTGAAAGAGCTTCTTGATTAACCAAACATTCCGCAGAACCATTTGGCTTATTGAAAGTTGGCCAATAGTAATATGGCGCAGCCTTATAAAAACCAAAACCGCGGTCACTCCAAGGTCCTAAAAATTCAACGGCATCCACAATCCCACTTTGCAAACCCGGGAAAATATCTGAAGGCGGCAAGAATACGGGTGTTGCCCCTAACTCTTTAAAGATAGCACCACCTAACCCAACAGCTCGAATTTTCACCCCTACCAGATCATCAAGGGAATTGATTTCTTTTTTGAACCATCCCCCCATTTGCATACCTGTATTGCCAGCCATGAAAGGTTTGATGCCAAATTGTGCATATGTTTTATCCCATAACGCTTGACCACCGCCGTGATAAATCCAAGCCATATGTTCCAACGCAGTTAAGCCAAATGGCATGGTTGTGAAAAATACGGCTGCTTTAGTTTTTCCATGCCAAAACAGAGACGCCGTATGTGCCATTTCTGCTGTACCTGCGCTTACCGCGTCAAACACTTCCAATCCTGGTACCAATTCACCTGCGGCATAAAGCTTAACCGTTAAGCGACCTCCAGACATTTTGGTAATACGATCCGCCAACCGTTGGGCAGTAATTCCTACCCCCGGGGAATTCTTGGGCCAACTTGTCACCATTTTCCATTCAATTTTTTCAGATGCTATGGCAGGAGCAGAAAGAGAAGAAGAAGCAGCCGCAACTGGTGCGGCGGTTGCAAGCGTCTTCAGAAAATTACGACGTGTCGATAATTTATTTGTCATGTGTAAATCTCTTTATAATAATTATTATTTAGACCAAAATTGATGAAAATGATGAACAGGCCCATGCCCATGCCCAACAGTTAACTGGTCAGCCGATTGGATCGCTTTTGCGAGATATTGATGTGCTTGAGATACGGCATCCGTCAAATCCAACCCCTGCGCTAAAAAAGCAGAGATTGATGCTGATAAAGTGCAGCCTGTGCCATGAGTGTTACCTGTATGAACACGTCTAGAATGAAGTTTTTGTACTTCTCCGTTGGAATGCATTAACAAATCAACGCACTCCTCACCTGTTAAATGTCCACCTTTCATCAAGACAGCATTCGCACCCAACTCCATCAACGCAGAGCCGCATTTTTTCATACTTTCAGGATCAACTGGGGCTTCTTGACCAAGTAACACACCCGCTTCCGGTAAATTGGGGGTCATTAATGTTGCCAATGGCACAAGATGTTTTCTTAATGCTTCTATTGCGTTGTCTTGCAACAATTTATCGCCACTTTTAGCGACCATAACAGGATCAAGAACAACGGGAATATGCGATGCTTTTGCCTTCAATCGATCTGCAACAACTTCAATTACATCAACTTGGGACAGCATACCAATTTTAATGGCATCTACCTTCAGATCATCAAGAACAGTATCTATCTGGCACGCAATGAAGTCGGCGGGGACATCCTGAATGGCCCGCACTTCAGTAGTATTTTGTGCTGTTAATGCTGTGATAACAGAGGCCCCATAAGCACCTAAAGCAGACATGGCTTTCAAATCAGCCTGTATACCAGCCCCACCACCACTATCAGATCCAGCAATGGTTAAGCCAATGGCGGTTTTTATCGTCATACTGCTATTCCTTTTTCAAAGAAGGGATCAATTTTTTGTCTTAACCGTTGAGTAGCTGTTTTGGGATCAACTTGGCCACAAATAGCCGAGACAACAGCCAAGCCGTTTACACCTGTTGCGGCAATCGCGTCACAATTGCTTTCATCAATGCCGGCAATCGCTGTGGTTGGAAGGTCCCCATAAGCCCGAGAAACTTTAAGCATCTCTAATAACCCATTCACACCAAGCGGGGCATCGGGGTTAACCTTACTTTCAGTAGGACATACGCCACCGATTCCCAAATAATCTAGCGACTCAATTGGTGCAGTTTTGATATGAGATTCATTTTTTACAGTAAGGCCGATAATCGCGTTTTTCCCCAGTAATATACGTGCTTGCTGGACCCCCTCATCACTTTGCCCCAAATGTACACCATCTGCCTCAGCTTGCTTGGCTACATCGGGACGATCATTTACTAAAACTGGAACCTGAAACTCTTTGGCTACGTTCATCAATGAAACAACATTCTGAACTTGTGTGTCTGTATCACTATATTTATCACGATACTGAATAAGTGTAATACCGCCTTCCAAGGCCTGTCTCACAACTTCCAATATAGTATAATGTGCGCAGTTTTCTGGTCCGATAACCAAATACAAACGTGGATCAAAACTCTTACCCATTGATAGAATCCCTTTTATAAAAACTGTAAAGTTGATCTAAAAATACTGTTTGGAAACTAGCTGGACCTGCAGACTCAAGAGCTGCAAGTTCGCCAGCCTTAGCGATCATATCAAGTGCGGCACAAACAGCTTCAAACCGCTTTTCGCCTACTCCTAAATAGGCAGCAATTACTGCTGTACCAGCACAACCAAGCCCGGTCACATGAGCCATCAATTCATGCCCTCCCTTTATTGGCGCATATAGCGTTTCCCGATTTGTATCTAAGGCAAAAACCTCGTCGACTTCGCCCGTGATGGCAATCACAGCATCTGTCATTTCCAACAACTCACCGATAGGTATATTTAATGCGGTAATTTCTAGTGAATTTGCACGTATCAAAGCTGGCTTTAAAGACAGAAGCTCTTTTGCAAAAGCAAGACGTTTAGGCGCACGGTTAATGAGTACAGGATCAAGTATCCATGGGATATTTTGCTCATTCGCAGCTTCAACAGCTCTTAGAATGGCCTCTTTGCGGCTGGCATCCAGTGTCCCTAAATTCACTAATAGGGAATGTGCACTCGACGTAAAATCAGTCACTTCATCCGGATCAATCGTCATACTTGGCGTAGCCCCAACAGCGAGCAACGCATTTGCTGTTAAATTCTGCACAACAGAATTGGTCAGACAATGCACTTTCGGCGATTCTAATTTGATTTGCGTCAGCAAATATTCCAGTTCTTTTTCAAACAAATTCAGGCTCCGCCATTATCGAAAGACAGGCGGTGAGAATAAAATCAGACTGGACATGAAATATGTATTTTTGCTGACTCAATCCCTACGCCGGTCTTAACCAGATCAGGTTCTACGGGTCAGCATCCTTTGATACCTCTCAGCCTTTTCACCAAGGCACCCCGTTGAGATAGATCTGGATAATAATCTTTCTTATTTTTTTTTCAACAAATAAAAACGGCTACTGGTAGGGGAACCAGTAGCCGTCAAATACGATCTTTGGTTGATCGTTATGAGTTTGACAAATGGATCAATATCAAACTCTTCTTCAGGAGCGAGGTTCTGCTGAGGGGGATAAGAACCTCTTATGAGAGGGGAAGTCTCAATAAACTAGATATTGGAGGTCCTCTTCGTTTTTCCAAGAGTTGAAATAAGGCAATTTCAAGGCATTTATATTTATGTATATTTCACAAAAAGAAAGGTCGCTGGTATATAAACACCAACGACCTTGATTGCATATAGGTGATCTTTAGGACCACAAGAGTTTGTATGGATCGAAATCAAACTCTTTTCAGGGTGAGGTTCTGCTGAGGGGAATTAGAACCTCTTATGAGAGGGGAAATCTCAATGACTTGTATATTGGTATTGAAACATGGCTTTCCAAGGTCTCAATTAAGGCAATTCCAAGGCATATCCCCCTTTGTTCCTTGACAATGGTATTGGTTAATAATAATCACTCGCATTATATAAAGTTGTGATGTATCTTATTTTCCAGAGATGGTAGACTTGTTAAAAATCACTGATATGAAAGACATTTTGCAAATTATACGCAATAATAAATTGATATCTTTCTCAATATTTCTCGCTATTTCATGCGGATTTCTAGTTTCGATTATCGCCTATCATAGCATCCAAAAACAATTCCTCAAAGAAGACCAAGCTTCCTTTATTCGTGACGCAGAATTTTATCTAAAAACTGTTGAGAAAAGATTTCATACAGCCGAAAGCTTCATTGAATCTATTGATCGTTTGATCCAGATGGCGCCTAATTTATCCCGTAAGGATTTTGCACGCTTTAACAATCCTGAAGATTTATATGAATTAGGAATTCAAGCTGTTGCTTGGTCACCTGTTATAAAACACTCTGATCGCGCCTCATTTGTTCAGCAAATTCGGGAAACAGGTCTCTTTGACTTTGACATTCGCGACCCTGGTGAAAATTACAATCCATCTGCAGCAGTTAGATTTAAATATGCTCCAATCGTATATGTTGAACCGGTCCATCACAGTGGTCATATTCAAGGACTTGATTTATTTGCCCAAGCAAAAAAAGATAAGGAACTAAACATCGCAATTGATAAGGGACATTTGATGATGTCCGATATCAAACCTCTAACGATCAACGATACAGCAGAATACGGTTTTTGGTTGCATATGCCAGTATATGTTGCGCTTTCTAACTACCCCGATATTCAAGAAAGGCGACAGAAACTTGCTGGGTTCGCATCCGTTGCAATCTTAACAAATGATATCTTGCCCCCTCCTTTACTTAATTCAGATACCGGGTTTGGTTTTCAGGTAACGATTGATCAAGGTGTATATATGCAAACCTTTTCAACACACCCTGTTGAGAGAATGCGCTTGCGTGAAGATATGATGTGGCAAACCATCGTAGATTTTGCACAAAACCAAGTTATTTTTTCTTTCCAAAGAACCGAAGCAAAGGGCATATCTGGGCGGGATTTTTTAGCATCTGTTGTATTTTTAATTGGTTTAACCGCAACCCTCCTTTTAACCAGCTATCTCATTACCAGCTTGATCCGAACGCGTCGTATTGAAAAGCAAATTCAAAATCGCACCAAAGACTTAAAAATTAGCAATAAGATGCTACAAGATGAAATCATACGTCGGGAAAAAGCAACAACAGAACAAAATCGTGCAGAATTAAGATATCAGCGTATCTTTGAAAATGCTGTGGAAGGTATTTTCGCAATGGGCGCAAATGGTGACATCCTAAATGCCAACCCATCTTTTGCCGAAATATTTGGCTTCAAAGATATCAATGAACTTAAGTCAAAAGCGTCGAACTTTAACAGTTTGCTGCACGCAACGGATCGACGTAGGTTACGATCCATCCTGTTACGGGAAAAAAATCTGGTAAATATGGAATGCCGGGCTGTTAACCAAAAAGGTAACCTTATCTTCCTGTCAGTTAATGCCACATATGTGACTGAAGATGAAGATGTTATTATCGAAGGCAGCGTTGTTGACATTACCAACCGTAAACTTACTGAAGCAAAATTGAACGACTTCGCCTATCTAGATGCACTCACCAATTGCCTAAACCGACGTGCTTTTAACGAGATGTTAGAAAACAGATTTGAGAAAGCACAAAGATATAAAGACTGGGCCTTTGCGTTACTATTTATCGATCTTGATCATTTTAAGATGATTAATGATACTCAAGGCCATGATGTAGGTGATATTGTTATTCAAGAAGTTGCGAAGAGATTACGAAATGCTATTCGCGAATCTGCGTCTATTGCTCGACTGGGCGGAGATGAGTTTGCGATACTGTTTAATAACATCAAGACATCCGAACAGATTCATGAAATCTCAGAACGTATTTTAAAACAACTCGCCATGCCATTTGAGACAAAAGAACGTCCATTTCTTACATCTGGTAGTGTCGGCATTGCCTTGGCCCATGGGACTGATGTTAAGGATCCTGCCCAATTGATGCGCAATGCGGATCTTGCCATGTATCAGGCCAAAAAAGCTGGGCGTAATCAAAGCATTATCTATAGCGAGGATTTTCATCTTGAAGCAGACGAAAAATTAAAACTTCAAAATGCATTGCGCAAAGCCGTAACGGCAAATGAATTGGATATGGTTTATCAACCGGTGATTAATATGAAATCAGGGGAATTAATTGCAACAGAAGCACTCTTACGCTGGTTTAATCCCACTTTTGGTCAAGTATCACCGGATCAATTCATTCCAATAGCCGAGCAAATAGGTTTGATTTCTGAGATCGGTGCTTGGGGTATTGATCGTATTTTATCCGACATGAAAAAGATAAAACGACATGACAAACTCGCTCATATTCGAATGAATATTAACCTATCTCCAATACAATTATGCCAACCAGAATTTTGCGATTTTCTAATTTCAAAATGTGAAGAACATGACATACAACGTAGCAGTATTGCATTAGAGTTAACCGAAACGGCAATGGTGGCGGAACATATAAATATCGACCATTATTTATCCGTTTTGTCAGAGGCAGGTTTTAGAGTATTGGTTGATGATTTCGGAACAGGTTATGCCTCCCTTAATCAACTGACAGTGACAAAATGGGATGGCATCAAAATTGATCGGAATTTTGTTGAAGGCCTAGAAATTGACGATAATAAATTTGCGATTACCTGTGCCGTTTTAAGTATGGCAGAAACGATTGGGTATGAAGTCACGGCAGAAGGAATCGAAACCGAAGGACAACGTGATCTCCTGATCAATATGGGATGTCATATTGGACAAGGTTACCTATTTGGCAAACCAATGTCTGTTAATCAGATCATAGAAAATGCAGAAAACGATTTTGAATATACCAAACCAAAACTCGCGCCTCTATTCAGGAAAAACATGTAAATTCTGCATCTTTTCAAAATAAAAAAGCCGCATCAAGCGGCTTTTCCTTTAACTATCGAATAATTGTTAATCATAACTTCGTTGATCATCAATCACCTTGCCATCATTTGGCAAGCCTCCAACTTCAACAAACTCGATCACACCACGCAATTTGATTTCTGTGCGTATTGCATTCTCCAAAGTCGCTTTCAAATCATCAGATTCTGCGGATGTTTCCACTTTCACCGTCATTACATCTGCATTATCAACCAGCGTGATTTCAAGACGCATCTTGGTAACGTCATCATGAGCTTTCACCACACGATCCACTTGCGCAGGATCAACGAACATGCCTTTGACTTTTGTACGTTGATCCGCACGGCCCATCCATCCTTTGATACGTGTATTCGTGCGTCCTGTTGGGCAATGACCTTCCAGAACCGCAGACATATCCCCTGTCCCGAAACGGATCAGCGGATAATCTGTATTAGTGAGCATGGTAACAATAATTTCACCGACTTCCCCATCTGCAACAGGTTCTCCCGTGCCCGGACGCACAATTTCAAGGATCACATTCTCATCAACGACCATGCCTTCTTTGGCTGATGTTTCATATGATACCAATCCTAAATCCGCAGTCCCAAAACATTGAACAACTTCAATACCACGCGATTCATATTCTTCACGCATTGAAGGGAAAAGTGGCCCGCCAGATACCAGAGCTTTCTTAAGAGATGATACATCCGCCCCTAATTCAACAGCCTTATCTAAAATAACTTTTAAGAAATCAGGTGTTCCGACATAAGCGGAAATACCAAAATGTTGAATCGCTGCGACCTGAGCATCCGTTTGCCCAACCCCACCCGGATACACAGCACATCCAACTGCCTTAGCCGCAGTTTCAAACATATGGCCTGCAGGTGTGTGATGATAAGAAAAACAATTTAGTACGATATCCCCTTTACGCAAACCTGCAGCATAGGCAGCACGTCCCATACGCCACCAATCATCCGCATGTCCTTCTGGATCAGCAATCGGTCCAGGTGACATAAAAACACGCAGCAAATCACTTGGGGCCGTTGCATTCAAACCACCGAAAGGCGGATTATCTTGCTGGGCCTGAAGTAAATCTGACTTACGAGTTAAAGGTAGTGAAGCAAGGTCAGACAAGCTGTTAAAATTGTCGACATCTATATCAGCGAGCGCCTTGGCATAATGCGCAGAGTTCACCTTTGCATGGGCGAGTTGCTTTTTCAATAAAGTAAGTTGATCTGCTTCACGTTTAGCTTCATCGCGTGTTTCCAAAGCATCAAAAAATTCCGTCATATCTTAACTTTCACCCCAATTTTAAAAACAATAGATATTAAACTATCAAACACAGAGACAAAATAGGAGGCCGAAGCCTCCCAAAGTTTGCACAATTTATAACCAACGTTTACGGCGTTTATAATGTTTCACTTCACGGAAGTTCTTTCGACCTTCCTTCACCATACCGAGATAGAATTCTTTTACGTCTTCGTTATTGCGAAGCTCTTCGGCTTCACCATCCATAACCACGCGACCACCTTCAAGGATATATCCATAATGGGCATACCGAAGGGCCACATTGGTATTTTGCTCTGCCAATAAGAAGGTCACGCCTTCATCTTCATTTAGCTTTTTCACAATCGCAAAGATTTGCTCTACCAATTGTGGCGCCAAGCCCATAGATGGTTCATCTAATAAAATCAGCTCTGGTTTCGCCATCATTGCGCGCCCAATAGCAACCATTTGCTGTTCGCCACCAGATGTATAACCAGCTTGCGATTTACGACGTTCCCAAAGACGTGGGAAATAGTCATATACCATTTGAAGATCACGTTTGATCTCTGCCCCGTTCCCACGGGTATAAGCACCAGAAAGCAAGTTTTCTTCAACGGTTAAATGTTCAAAACAATGTCGACCTTCCATTACCTGAACCACACCGGATTTCACCAAATCATTTGCAGTTTTGTCATGAACAGCCTCACCGTTCAGTTCGATACTACCTTTGGTAACGTCTCCACGTTCAGCGCGTAGAAGATTTGAAATAGATTTCAATGTTGTTGATTTACCGGCACCGTTAGCACCAAGCAGGGCAACAATCTTACCCTTAGGGACTTCAAGAGAGACCCCCTTCAAAACCAGAATTACATGATCATAAATGACTTCGATATTATTCACCTGCAATAGAGGGGTTGTCATTGATCTCTCCTTTAGTCGTTTTGCCAATGAGGCAATCTTCAGTCTAGTATTTCGACATGCTTGGCCCTACCGAGGAGGGCCAAGCATATGCCGAACTTGATTAGCTACAGCTGCGAGGAGTAATACCTTGCTCTTTTGCATAAGCCGCAGCATCAGACTCAATCAATGGACGAGTCATCGCTGTGTCAGCTGGAATCCAATCTGTAACGATTTTAAATTCGGAACCAGTCCATTCTTGGATCAAAACCGCAGGGTTTTGACCTTCATGGTTGGCACAAGTTACTTTTACTGGCGGCAACAAACCTGTCATGCCCATAGCTTTCACATCAGCAGCATCTAGGTCCAACTGTTCCATCGCTTTTTGCATGTCTTCACCAGAAATATCCGCTTTACCAGACATTTCCTGAGCTAGTTTGATTGTCTCATGAATATAGGCCGCATTCACAACAGCACGGTTATACAATACTGTACCAGCTTTGGAGCCATCACCAGATGCTTTACCTGCGTCATAAACATATTTTTTCATGTCGTCATATAGTGGGTAATCCATGCCAACACCGTTAAAGGTCGCAGCACGATATCCTTTTGCACGCTCACCTGTTGGTGTGGCCACTTCTTCACCAGCAGACCACCAGTTACCGATAAATTTGCTCATATCGTAACGGATATTTGTCGCTTCTTTAACAGCTGTTTCACGCATCGCGCCCCACCCCCACATTACAATGTAATCAGGTTTAGTTTTGCGAATTTGCAACCAGATAGATTTCTGTTCTGTCATGGAAGCTGGCGCTACTGGATATTTGTCATATGTAAAGCCGTATTTTTCTACCAATTTGTCCAAGGTTGGGATTGGTTCTTTACCATAAGGATGGTCAAGATAGATATACGCAACACGTTTGCCTTTGAGCTGATCCATACCACCGAGCTCACCCCCCATGAAGTTGAAGATCGCTGTTGCTTGGTTCCAATATGTAGATGGGAAGTTAAAGACATATGGGAATACGGTACCATCAGCCGCAGTTGTACGACCATAGCCCATTGTTAACAAAGGAATCTTATCCGCTGTCATTTTCTCAATCAGCGCATAAGCGATACCTGTGGAATATGGACCATATACCAAAGCGCCTTCTTTTGTACGGTCATAACATTCTACACCACGGTCTGTTTTGTAGCCTGTTTCACATTCTTCAACTTTAACTTTCAAGCCGCCAATGCCGCCGTCACGTTCGTTGATCATGGTGAAATAGTCAGCAAAACCATCTGCCAAAGGGATACCGCCAGATGCATAAGGACCTGTACGATATACCAAGGATGGGACATTCAGTTCAGCCGCATTCGCCGCGAAAGACGCGATACTCATAGCCGCTGCACCAGCCAACATACCAAGAGCTTTTAATTTCATAATTTATAGCCTCCAGTTACATTCTTATTGTTCAAGTTCTAAGTTTACTTCATGTCCAAGGTTACTTCTTTAAAAGACGATCCTCAGATCAATTGAATTGCTGGGTATTCTAACCCAATTTTTATCAGGTGACCTCCCCCTTAATAAGGGAAAGGCCATCTGCGTAATTTTTCCTTTGCGATCTGCCATAAACGTGCAAGACCATGCGGTTCAACGATCAGGAAGAATACAATTAACGCCCCAAAGATCATGATCTCCATATGAGAAATCACATCAGACGTTAAGTTCAACCCAATCCATTGTGGCGCATTATTTAAGAAAATTGGCAACAACACGATGAAGGCTGCGCCTAAGAAAGATCCAAGAATACTACCCAATCCACCAATGATCACCATAAACAATATCTGGAAAGAACGGTTAATATCATAGGCCCCCGGTTCTACAGTATTAATGAAGCAGAAAGCCCATAATGCACCTGCAACGCCACAATAGAAGCTGGAAATCGCAAATGCACTTAACTTTGCTTTTAGCGGGTCAATACCAATGATTTCAGCCGCAATATCCATATCACGGATCGCCATCCAACCGCGGCCCATTTTACAGCGTGCCAAATTACGTGCTGCTAGACCTAAGATGATAGCAAAGCCTAGTACAAATAAATAACGCGCTTCGGTTGTGGCTTCCGCACCAGAGATCAACACACCAAAGAATTCCATTGGTGGGATCGAAGGTACGCCAGAGATGGAATAGTTCACAAACCAATCTACATGTGTAAATAGCCACAATAAGAAGAATTGCGCTGCCAAGGTGGTCACAGCCAAATAGAAGCCTTTAATGCGCAAACTTGGCAAACCAAATAAAACACCTGCGAAAGCCGCACTTAAACCACCGATAATTATAGCAACAGGGGCTCCTAAAAATGCGAGGTTTGTTGCAACCTTATAAGCCATATAGGCCCCAGTTGCCATAAAGGCGCCTGTTCCAAGGGATAGCTGTCCCGCATAACCTGTTAGAATATTCAGACCTAATGCAGCAATGGAAAGAACCAATACCGGGATCAACAGAGACCCTAACCAGTAATCATTTCCAATCATCGGTACAACAATGACACCAAAGGCGATTAAGCCAATAACGAAATAACGGTCAAGTTTGATAGACAGGATGCTCTGATCAGCCGCATAACTTGTCTTAAAATCACCTGCTTCACGATAAAACATGGTTCATTAAACCCTTTCGATAATTTTTTCGCCAAACAGGCCTTGTGGACGGAAGAAAAGGAAAATCAGTGCTAATACATAAGCAAACCATTCCTCAATCGCGCCACCATAGGCAGCGCCCCAGAATACTTCCGCAACTTTTTCACCCGCACCAATGATCAACCCGCCAATAATCGCACCCGGAATGGATGTGAAACCGCCAAGGATCAATACTGGTAAAGCTTTCAATGCAATTGTAGAGAGAGAGAATTGAACCCAGAACTTTGATCCCCACATAATACCAGCAACCAGTGCAACCAAACCCGCAACGGCCCAAACGACAATCCAGATATGATTCAATGGAATACCAACAGACAATGCTGCCTGATGATCATCCGCCACCGCACGCAAAGCACGTCCAGTACGCGTATATTGGAAGAACAAGCTTAAGGCGATCACCAAAGACCCGGCAACTGCGGCTGCAAATACTTCGGATTGTTGAATCAAAATATCACCTACAAACCAGACATCATCCGGCAAACCGATATTCAACGGGCGTACATCACCGCCCCAAATCATTTCCCCTAAACCTTCAAGGAAATAAGCAATACCAATGGTCGCCATAAAGAGAATGATATGTTCCTGATTTACAAGATTTCGAAGAACGACACGTTCAATCGCAAATGCCAAGGCCACCATAATTAAAATGGTTGCGATCAAGGCCACCACAATCGGCAAGCCAGCGTCAATCAATCCGACAAAGTTCAAAGCGGCAAATAACACCATCACGCCTTGAGCAAAATTGAAAACACCAGATGCTTTAAAGATCAATACGAAGCCAAGTGCTACCAGCGAGTACATAATGCCAGACATGAGGCCACCAAGGACCACCTCTGCCAAGAATTCCGGTGCTGTCCACATCTCAACGAAGGGAGTAACAAAGATCGAATACAAAAATTCCATAATACCTACTCCTTAGTGAGACACGCCAAGATAAGCATCAATCACATCTTGATTACTGCTTACTTCGTCTGGGCTGCCATCTGCCAATTTACGACCATAATCCAAAACAACCACGCGGTCAGATAAATCCATCACGACCCCCATATCATGTTCAATCAGGGCAATGGTGGTTCCAAACTGTTCATTCACATCAATAATATAACGGGACATATCTTCTTTTTCTTCAAGGTTCATCCCCGCCATCGGCTCATCAAGAAGAAGCAATTCCGGCTCCATCGCCAAGGCACGTGCTAACTCAACACGCTTTTGCAAACCATAGGGTAAACGCCCAACTGGCGTTTTACGAATGGCTTCAATTTCAAGGAAGTCGATGATTTCTTCTACCTTTTCACGATGTTCCAACTCTTCACGTTTCGCACGGCCAATATAAAGTGCCTGCTCGATAAAGCTTGAATGCATCTTCAGATAACGACCTGTCATGATATTGTCCAAAGTAGACATACCTTTAAACAAAGCAATATTCTGGAAAGTACGTGCAATACCACTTTTGGCAGCTAACGCCGGACGCATAGGCGTGTAATCTTTACCTTTAAAGCGAACATGACCAACTTGTGGCTGATAAAAGCCGTTAATCACATTCAGCATAGAAGATTTACCAGCGCCATTGGGGCCAATAATAGAACGAATTTCACCTTTATTGATGTTGAAACTGATATCTGTAAGGGCTTTTACACCACCGAAACTTAGATCGATGTTATTTACAGAAAGTAGCTCTTCACCAATACGGCTATTTGTATTTGTTTCTGTCATTTTTACTCTTTCACCCCTTCTTATTCTGCAGCTGCAGCCATGGCAGTTGCATTAAAAGGGAATGTATCCGCATCCATGATCTGAACATCCGCAGAGATAGATCCTTTACGCCCATCCTCATAGGTTACTTCAGTCTCAATATGACAAGATGTTTTGTCTGAATATAAGGCATCGATAAGTGGCTCATAACGTTCTGCCACAAATTTACGACGCACTTTGGAGGTACGCGTCAATTCGCCATCATCCGCATCCAGCGCCTTATGAAGCACCAAGAAGCGTTTGATTTGAGAACCGGCAACACGTTCTTCAGTTGCCAAAGAACGGTTCACGGCTTCCACATGTTCCTTCATGATCTTATAAACTTCAGGATGCGCGGCCAGTTCTTGATAGGAAGCATAAGCAATGTTGTTACGTTCCGCCCAGTTACCGACAGCTTCCAAATCAAAGTTAATGAAGGCCGCGCAATAATCGCGGTCATGACCAAAGGCCACAGCCTCTTTAATATTCGGGAAGAATTTCAGTTTATTTTCAATATATTTCGGCGCCATCATGGTACCGTCATTAAGCTTACCGACATCCTTTGCACGGTCGATAATCTTGATATGACCATCTTCATCAAAGAAACCAGCATCACCAGTATGTACCCAGCCATCAGCTTGTTTGGTTTCTGCTGTGGATTCAGGGTTTTTATAATATTCCATGAAAGTACCCGGACCGCGATACATAATCTCGCCATTGTCTTCTACTTTTACTTCCACATCTGGCGCAGGGACACCAACGGTATCCGCTTTAATTTCCCCATTTGGTTGGATCGCAACAAATACGGAAGCTTCCGTCATACCATAAAGCTGTTTTAGATTGATGCCTAAGGAACGATAGAATTCAAAAATCTCAGGACCGATCGCTTCACCCGCGGTATAGCCAAGGCGAATCCGGCTTAAACCCAACGCATTTTTCAATGGTGCATATACCAGAGTATTTCCGATCGCATATTTGATGCGATCAAGCAGTCCAACTGACTTCCCATCAAGAATATCAACACCTGTCTTACGTGCATGATCCATAAAGTAATGGAACATCTTACGCTTAATCTTGGAGGCATCTTCCATACGGATCATAACCGTTGTCAATGTGCTTTCGAAAATACGAGGAGGCGCAAAGTAATATGTTGGCCCCAACTCCCAAAGATCATTCAGAACTGTATCTGTGCTTTCAGGACAAGACACACAAAAACCAGCGACCAAAGACTGAGCATAAGAGAAAATATGATCTCCGACCCAAGCCATTGGTAAATATGCCAAAACTTCATCAGTTTCATTAAGGCCTTCCAGATCAACCGCATTACGCGCAGTAATCAGAATATTGTTGTGACTTAACACAACACCTTTTGGCTTACCTGTTGTACCGGATGTATAAAGCATGATTGAGGCTTTTTCAGCCTTGGTCGCGTCAATCATTCGATCCGCCCAAGCCAAATCCTTCTTAACAACCTGCTTACCTGCATCAACCACATTCACATAATCATGCAGATTGTCTTCGTCATAATCACGAAGCCCGCGCGGGTCATCAAAGATAATTTGCTTCAAAGTCGGCACATTTTCTTGCACAGAGAGGATTTTATCGGTTTGCTCCTGATCCTCTGTCACCACGAAAGTAACTTCCGCATTATCCAAAATATATTGAAGTTCTTCAGCAACACCGTCTGCATATACTGGAACCGGAATTGCGCCTAGAAATTGAGCTGCTGCCATCGTCCAATAAAGACGCGGACGGTTAGAACCTACGATACCAATATGGTCCCCTGCTTTAAGCCCAAGCTTATCAAGTCCAGCTGCGTAAGCTTTTACTTCTTCATATACTTCGGCCCAAGTCCAACTTTGCCAAATACCGTGGTCTTTTTCACGGATAGCCGGGCGTTTTGCACGCATCTCCGCGTTATGCCGCAGCAACTTTGGAAATGTATCGAGCTTATTCGTCTCAGTCATACTTCTCCGCATGCCTCTCTGTTCAATTGGTCAAATCCAAATTCAGGAAGCGATAGGCTTGAAGTAGCTACAGGTTCTTTAAAAAGGGTCTTTCGGGCGCACCTATCCCCTCATTTTTGAAGGGATTTTCTCACGGGGTAAACCAAGTATTATTTTGCCCCCACCACATCGTTTCCTGATAATTTTATCTTTGGAAAACGAACCTTTTAATTAAACGCAATCTACTTTCACCTACAAATAACTGTCTGATTGTTCAGATCTTTTTGATTTGTAAGCTATGCCTCCCTATAGTGTGGTCCACGCAAATAGGCCACCCTATTTTATTCTTCACAAATGCTACAACCTTATTAAACCCACGCCAAGAAAATATTACAAAATTTCCGACTTTTTATTATTTTTTGATATTAGTTGCACCATACGCTTGCGTACGGTAATAACTTATGCACAATAAGGGTGTCAATACGCAACCGTATGGAAAATGAATTTTGATAGAAAATAACTCAAAAAAAGCTGCCCGCAAAAAAGCGACCCCCAAGAAATCGTCGGCAAAAAAAACGCGCAGTAAAACAGCTACAACCAAGCGTACGCCTAAGCTTGGTAGGCAGGAATGGATCGAAGCAGCTTTCCGTACTTTGGTAGAAAGTGGCGTTACCTCAATTCATGTAGAAACTTTAGCAAAAAGACTCGGCGTCACCAAAGGAAGCTTCTATTGGCATTTTAAAGATCGAACAGAATTACTAGAAGCTGTCCTTGAAAAGTGGAAAGAACAATTTGTTATTGCCCGCGTTGAAACAATGGGCGGTGATACAGACGCACAGCTTTTAAACCTTTTAAACATCGTCCCACGTCAAAAAGGGTCTTATCAAAGAGGTGGCTCCATGGAATTGGCCATGCGTAGCTGGGCACGTACAGACAATGACGCGATGAGCGCCGTTGTAAACGTAGACCGGACACGCGTAGATTTTGTTGAAAGCCTGCTAGAACCTCGTGGACACAATGGCATCGAAAAAGAAGCTCGTGCCTTTTTGATTTATTCCTATTTGATGTGTCAGGGTATTTTTAGCTTTGATCGTGACGATGATATACTAGATCGCATTCATCATAAAGTCTTAGATTTCTTGTTACAGCCTCCGATGCAAGAGGATGAGGATTAAACCTTCATGTCTTTAGAGAGTGTTTCTATTCAAGACGAAATCATCACACTTAAAAATGGCGTAAACATTGCGATTCGCTGGTACTTACCAAACACATGGAACGACGCAAGTAGTAAGGAAGATATTGTCTTACTACATGAGGCACTTGGCTGTATTGGAATGTGGCGTGACTTCCCCCATAAACTTGCATATGCGACAGGCCGACGCGTTATGGCCTATGATCGTGAGGGATATGGAGGCTCATCACCGCTTAGACAGGAGCGCAATCCAGATTACCTGCATCAATATGGGCAAGAAGAATGCCCGGAAGTATTGGAAAAAGCGGGCATAACGAACCCTATTTTATTTGGACATTCTGATGGTGGCAGCATCGCGTTGCTATATGCAGCCAAGTTCAACCCAAAAGCAATCATCACTGAAGCAGGCCATGTTTTCGTTGAAGACATAACCGTAAAAGGTATTGCCGAAGCTAAATTTGTTTGGGCTCATACGGATTTAGAGAAACGGCTCGCAAAATATCATGGCGAGAAAACAGCGACTTTATTTGATGCTTGGGCGGTTACTTGGCTCTCTTACGACTTCATGCGATGGAACATAGAAGAAGAAATACAATCCATAACTTGCCCCACCCTCATCCTTCAGGGAGCGGAAGATGAATACGGGTCCGAAAAACAAGTAGAATCTATTTTGACACATATAACAGGCCCAACAAAGGCTTGCATGATACCTAATTGCAGACATATCCCTCATCTTCAGCAACAAGAAGAAGTTCTAAATCAATGCGTAACCTTCTTAAAGAGCCTGTAAATATTAGCTGAACGGCAATAATTGTATATCCAACAGTATATTTAGATACTAGTTCTTCGCCTTCACTTCCTTAATCTTAATTTTGAATTTGCCGCTCCTATCTTTGACAGGTCGGCCTAAAGGCGTACTAAAGTCAACATCCGCTATCCCGCATGAAACCGCAAAACATGCTAAAGAAACACTTTTTGGAATCTCAACCTGCTTACCTTTACGCTCGCCTTTCTCATAATACTGAACAGTACGAAGCTTAACACCTAACTTTTTGGCGGCTTTTGTTTGATTAAAACCCAACTCTTTTCGCCATAATTTGAATTCTTCCGGAGACATCTATATTTTTCTCAAATTTATTTACGCAATTTGTGCACATTTATTATGTACATATTGCATATACCTTGTTAAGTTGCAAGTATGAGAGTCGGAACTATACCATTAATCAAAGATAGTCGTGGCATCCAAGTCTGCTTGGTATCCACCACAAAAGACCCAAGCCTATTCACATTCCCGAAAGGGGGGATAGAAGAAGGTGAGGAATATTTTGACACTGCTCTTCGCGAGTTACGTGAAGAAGCAGGCATGCGCGGGAAACCCATCTTAAACAAACGTGCCGTTCTTGTTGAAAGCGATTTAGCCCCTGAAAAAGATACATTATACTTTTTCATTAAGGTCAATAAAATCGACAAGAATTGGCCAGAAAAATACAGACGCAAACGCATACAAGTCTATCTGGATGACTTAGATAAAGTACCGCTGAACGATAAAGCCCAAAACATATTGATGCAAATGCGTCAAATGGGCTTACCTGAAACAGGTAAGAAACTAAAACCCAAGAAGAATCTAAAAAAATTCTTAAAAAGCTTCATGCCCAAATTAAGTCAGAATCAAACCATTCGCCTGTAAAATTAGATGTCACCTTTTTGAGAAGGAAAACGCCCCTCTGACTGGGCGCACCTTTTATTGAAACTCGATTTTACATCAAAGACGTGCAGTTAACATCCGAAACCCCTTATTAAGGTCACCTCGAAACTTCTGTCCTTTATTCTCAGGGGAAGTTACATCAAGGACAGATAAACTATAATGATTGCCCTTCAATTGCGCTCGAAGCGCCTCCAAATAACTATGATAAGTCTCCTCATCGTCTTCCAATCCTTCACGAATTGCAGCAATTCGACTTAGACCAGCCTGTGGGTTATCCTTCACTTCTTGAATATCCCACTTCGCCATACCGGATTGATCACGATATTTCTTCATCGTTGTCAGACTTTTATTAATTTGCCCTTGTTGCGCATCATCCAATCCCTCCACCTTAAAGAGTTTATCTTTCCTAGTGGCCGCCTTTTCACGATGTTGCTTAAATCTTTCACGCTTCAGCTGCAACTCACGTTCGCGCTTACGACGCGCCAATTCTTCGGGCGAAGGCCCTCTCATACGTTGAGTATCATAGCCCCCTTCACTCCCCAACCCAGCCACTTCTCCTCGTCCTTTAGGTGGACCAAAATCGCCCTTAGTGGAACCAATACCTCCACCACCTTTTGCTGTTTCCGGTGCCGTCATACAATTACTCCTTTATGATAATCATCTACAAGTTCAGCAGTATATATAATCTCGCCACA
>NZ_SMMC01000202.1 GCF_009711445.1 Curvivirga aplysinae
GCATCATCTCCTAAAGGCGGTGGGAATCCGAAGCTCGGTGCGAAAATCCGAAGGCTTCGCCGAGATCATGGGAGGACACAGGCACAGCTGGCAGAACAGCTTGGCGTGTCAGCTAGCTATTTGAACCTGATTGAACATAACCATCGTAAGGTGACGGTGGATATGTTGTTGCGTCTTTCTGAAATCTTTGATTTGGAGATGAAGGATCTAGCTGAGGGAGATGAAAGCCAGCTGCTGGCAGATGTTATGGCTGTGCTAGGGGATGACTTGTTTGAAGAGCTAGATCTAACAAATACCGATGTAAGAGACTTTGTGTCTACTTCCCCACAAGTGGCTAGGGCAATGTTGCTTATACATGACGCCCTACGATCCACTGTAGATGATGCACGAGACTTGGCGTTTCGATTGGCAGAAGATGACGACGAAGATGGTGTGATTGGTATTTCTAGCGGGCAGGCTGCTCCTGCAGATTTGGTTTCTGACTTTATGCAGGAAAGTAACAACTTCTATCCAGATTTGGAGGATGAGGCTGACCGCTTACGACGTGAAATAGGAATTTTGGGGGCTATTACTTTTGATACTTTAATTAACTATATGAAAACTGCTTTGGATGTCAGTGTTGTACTTTCGGATCAGCATGTGGAATTTCAGCGTAGATATGATCCTGCCACGAAACAATTGATTTTATCCCCACGTGTTGACGTGCATAGCCGCAAGTTTCAAATTGCTCATCAAATAGCGCTGCTGTCTGCGGGGCCCGTTATTGATATGTTGTTGATGGAGGGTCGCGTTAAAGAAGGTGAAGCGCGAAATCTAGGTCGGGTGGCCTTGGCGAATTATTTAGCGGCCGCCCTGTTAATGCCATATGATGAGTTTTTGAATGCGGCGCGGCAATTTCGATATGATATAGAATTGCTACAACATCGATATAACGTAAGTTTTGAACAAGTTTGGCAACGTTTAACCAGTCTTAATAATCCCGATAACAAAGGAATTCCTTTGCATTTTTTACGGGTAGATATTGCAGGGAATATTTCGAAACGCTTCACTTTATCTGGTTTGCCAATCCCAAGGCATGGAGGTGCGTGCTCTCGTTGGAACGTTTATTCTGCTTTCATGAGTCCTGATATGGTTCAGGCACAAGTGAGCTATTTACCGGACGGTGCAGGTTTCTTTTGCATAGCACGCAGTATTCGCAAAGGTGCGATTGGATATGGTGCTCAGCAAAGTGTGTTTTCTATCGGTTTGGGCTGCAGTTTGATCCATGCTCATGAAATGATTTATGCGGATGGCCTCGATCTTGTGAATAGGGACGCCGGTGGGCAGATAGGTGTGCAATGTAAAATTTGTGATCGTATGGATTGCGGTCAGCGTGCATTTCCACCAATTCATCAACGCTTCCGTGTGGATGAAAATGCGAGAGGAATGTCACCTTATGCATATGCTGGGTGGCCTCATACGCATAACGATCCTGGTGGCACGCGTTAAGCTTTCTATTAGTTTTTTATAAAATACGTAAAAATATCGTGGATTCCTCTGGAACCTTCAGGTAGCATTAACTTGTAACTCATTGTTTCTTCTAGTGCTTATTTATCATGCGATCAATTCTAAAAATATTGGCTTTTTTATATGGCTTTTTATTTCCATTTTTGGGATATGCCAGCGATCTACCCACTCCTGAAGGGGAAGTTATACTCACCATAGATGGAAATGTTGGTGTGCGTAATTTGGGTAATACAGCAATCTTTGACCTTGAGATGCTGCAAGCACTGGAAGTTAAAACCTATGAAACTCATACGCCATGGAGCGATCATATGTATCGTTTCAAAGGTCCAACTTTGGAATCTATTTTAAAAACAGTGCGATTTGAGGAAGGTCAGACATTAACCCTTTATGCATTAGATGGATACCAAACGGATTTAAATTGGAAAGATGCGAC
The DNA here is from genome assembly GCF_009711445.1 of Curvivirga aplysinae. Lineage (GTDB taxonomy): Bacteria > Pseudomonadota > Alphaproteobacteria > UBA8366 > Aestuariispiraceae > Curvivirga > Curvivirga aplysinae. The sequence goes on from NZ_SMMC01000202.1 coordinate 1,940, forward strand.
TGAGTTCAAGCCGATTTTGGCTTATAGCCGTAATAATGTACCTATGAGTCGCCGTGATAGAGGGCCGTTATGGCTTATATTTCCTTATGATGCTCATGAAGAACTGAAAGATGCCAGATATGATAATTTCTGGGTCTGGCAGGTGTATCGGATTGAGGTGAAGTAATGGGGGGAATGGCACGGGCCGGAACTTATCTGATTGCTTTAGCATTACTCGTGGCGACAGGTTTGTTTTTTGTGACAAGCGTAAAGCTTGTGAAAACCTTAGTGATCATTAATGAGTCAAAACCCGAAAACGCCTTATGGATGGGAGGGCGCTTAGCTATAGCTCTGCGTGATTTTGAAAAAGCTGCATTGCAATATGAGCTAAACCCAACTGAAGAGAATCTTCAGAAGCTATCTGTGAAGCTAGATTTATACTGGAGTGCAACTTCTGTTTTTCACAGTACTGCGGGTCGTATCTTTAGGAAAACATATGAATCCCAACAAAATGTCTTTATCGAAATAAACCAAGGTCTAGATTATCTGGATTTCTTATTGGGACGAATGAAGGACATGCCGGATGAGAGTCTTGCAGAGATAAAGCAGGTTATAGAGAGGTCTTTACCTCAGGTAGATCAAATCCGTAGATATATTTTACAAGTCGAAGCATCAGAAGTGAATAGGTTGCGCCAACTGCAAGAGGAACGCGTATATATCCTATTTTGGCAATTTGTTTGTTGGGTATGTCTATTGCTTGTGCTTGCTGCGATTTTATATCGAAAGTATCAGTTGCATGCTATTCAAGCAAAGATTTTAGGGGAAACAAGAGATCGTTTTATTGCCTTGTCAACAGATATGCCTTTTGGACTTTCTATGACAACACCGGACGGTCAGGATGTTATAAGAACAAAAGGCTACCGTGATCTGGGTGGGGTAGGTGAGGTGCGTAAAGAGGATTCTCTTTTATCTGATGCCCAGTTCAATCTATATGATTATCCCAATGGTCATGTTGCAATTGGGCATGATGTCCGGCTTGAAGATGGATCTCTGATGCATTTTCGCATCGATATGAGCGATTTGAATAAAAAGGTTGAAGAAATTCAGCTGGCCCTGATGAATCATGAAAGCGCGACAGAAGCAAAATCTGATTTTATGGCAACTATGAGCCATGAAATGCGCACGCCATTGAATGGTGTTTTAGGATTGTTAGGGTTGCTTTTGGATGGAGAGTTAGAAGCAGAACAGCGAGGTTATGTGTTGACCGCGCGAGAATCTGCAGAAGTATTGCTGCATCTTATCGAAGATATTCTCGACTATTCGAAAATTGAAGCTGGGAAATTGGAGATCGAATCTACCGATTTTTCTGTTTCTGAATTGGTTGGGGGTGTTTGCGACATGCTAGCACCAAAAGCTTATGAAAAAGGAATCGAAATAGGTTGGGATATTGATCCTGCAGTTCCAGCCAATTTACGTGGCGACCCTGGACGTTTAAGACAGATTCTTCTGAATCTTGCTGGTAATGCCGTGAAATTCACGGAACGTGGTGGCGTGGCAGTGGAAATGGCTTTGGCTTCAGATCAGGGGGGAGACATTTTTCTTTCTGGGCAAATTAGTGACACCGGTATTGGTATTCCATATGAATCTCAAGATTCAATGTTTGGGGAATTTAATCAGTTAGATGCTTCTTTCTCTCGTCGTTTCGGTGGGAGTGGTCTTGGTCTTGCTATTACACGTCGGTTGGTGGAAGCGATGGGTGGGTCTATCCGTGTCTCCAGTGAACCAGATCATGGTAGTGTTTTCAGTTTTTCTGTGAAGATGAAGAAAACACAAGAAATGAACTTGCCGATACAGCGATCCCAAGTTGCTGATAAGTTAAAGTTGTTATTGTGGTCGGTCGAAGGTTTATATGCTGACTTGTTGTTAAGGTCTTTGCGCAATATGGGGCATGAAGTTGTTATGGCCCAGACCGATAATGAGCTATTAGCACTAGTCTCAAAGTCTCAAGTAGATGTGGTTTTACTAGATTGTAAAATTGGAGATGATACCGGGAAGAATTTTGCACGTAAACTGTATGATGTTAACAAAGATATTGAGTTAATTGTTTTACATGCCACAAAGAATGCTGAGCTTGACCAAGAATTACTTGCAGGTGGATTTGTTAAAAGTTTTATTCAGAAACCGATAAACCCTCTTCAACTTTCTCAGTTGTTAACTGGTGATGGGGCTTTGGCGAGTCAACCAGTTATGACTGAAAAAGACATCGATGAGGGGTTGATTGGCGATGGTTATCGTCTGTTACTTGTTGAAGATAGTCCAACCAACCGTATGGTTGCTTCGGTGCTCCTACGTCGCGCAGGATATAAAGTGGATTGGGTGATTGATGGGGTAGAGGCTGTCGAGGCAGTACAAAAATTATCATATGATCTGGTTTTGATGGATATTTCCATGCCTAATATGGACGGGGAAGAAGCAACGAAGATTATTCGAAATTTAGGTGGGGCACATACTAAATTACCGATTATCGCATTAACGGCGCATGCAATGCCAGGAGACCAGGAACGTTTCCTTGCTGCGGGGATGAATGGATATTTAACCAAACCATTGGAGGCGAAGAAAATGCTGGAAATGATTCAGTTTTATTTGCCACGAAAAATAACCGCGACGCTTGGTGAAAATTTGTATTTGCAGACCAAAGCGATAGCGGAGAAGGATAGGAATAGGATGATGGAAAGCTTGCCATTAATTGATATGACTGTAATTGAGCAGATGACAGAAGATGCCGGCGAAGAGGCTATTCCAATGTTGATTGAAGTATTTAAAAGTGAAGTCCCCATGCGTGTTGAAGGTATTAAATCCAACTTAGCATCCCGTAATTTTATTGAATTGGCAAGGGATGCTCATACTTTGAAAAGTAGTAGTGGTAGCTTTGGTGCGATGCGTCTTAATAGATTAGCTCTGGAAATCGAAACGGCTGCAAAGGCCAGCAATTCAGAAGCTGTCCAAAATCTTGTAATTAATCTTGATAGTATTTCGGAAAAAACTTTGTCTTCATATGATAGCGTTTTAAGATAATATAAAGGGCGGGTATATTCCCGCCCTTTTTAGAAATGAATGTAAGTGTTGCTTATAGACGTGAAAGAACAGATTCAGCAGATGAGACATCAAAGGCACCACCTTCTTCAACGGCTAAATCTTTTAAGACACCATCTTCGATGATCATTGCGAAACGCTGACCACGAACGCCCATACCAGCCGCAACAAGATCTAATTCTAGCCCCACTGCTTTGGACCATTCAGCAGAACCATCGGCAAGCATCATCACTTTATCACCAACTTCTTGAGCTTTACCCCATGCGTCCATAACAAAGGCATCATTTACTGCAACACAACCAATTGTATCAACGCCTTTTGCTTTTAAGGCGTCAAAATTTGCGACGAAACCTGGAAGATGTTTTGCAGAACATGTCGGTGTGAACGCACCAGGAAGGGAGAATAAAACAACCTTCTTACCCGCAAATAAATCTTGTGCGCTTAGCGCTTCTGGACCATTGGAGCCCATTACCTTAAAACCAACTTCAGGAAGTTTATCACCAACATTGATCATGATCTTGCCTTTCATAGACGTTAAAAATTGAAGTTATCATATAGGAAAGATTGAGTTAATTGGAAGAGCTTGTTTCACTTTCTTCAATTTTTTCAAGCATACTCTCCACAGTCAAAAGTTCGGGCAAAATGACACCTTTAGGCTTATCCGGGCTGTAAATAATGTTAAAGGGGATGCCATAGCGGCCATATGTTTGCAGATAGCTTAGAATATCATCGTTTGGTAAAGTCCAGTCTGCTTGCATTGGAACTACATTTTCATTGGATAGCCATTTAGTGATTTCTGCATCTGTCAAAGTTGAGCGCTTGTTATACTGGCAGGTAATACACCAATCAGCAGTTACATCGACAAAAACGGTTTTGCCTTGATTGACAAGGTTATCAATATCCGATCGATTAAATGCAATCCAATCAATATCACTTTCTACGTGGGTGACTGCGGTTGCTGGTTTTGTTGGTAAGATATATGGGCTCGAAAGACCTATTAAAACAGGCACTATTGCGGCAAATGTATACTGTCTATATCGGTGTTGTTGCTCTTTTTTACGAAGATATAACGCCGCAAGCATAAGACAGGATAAAACAAATCCAAGCCAAGCGGATATTGTGCCGACGCTTGTTTCTAATACGGTGACGAGCCATATGGCAGTTATGACTAAGGCGGCAGCCAAAACCAGTTTCACCCATCCCATCCATTTTCCGGGTTTAGGTAGCTTTTTCGCTAAATTAGGTGCAAGCATGAATAGCAGATAAGGTGCGGCAAGGCCGACACCTAAGGTGGCAAAAATTACAAATATCTCTGTACTACCTTGTGACAGAGCAAAGCCTACAGCAGTTCCTAAAAAAGGCGCAGAACATGGGGTTGCTAACAATGTTGCAAAAACACCAGTTAGGAAATGTCCTTTTATGCTACTGCCTTGAGATGCATTTGAGGCAGAAGTTGCGAGCTGGCTCGGCAGTTGAATTTCAAAAAAGCCTAATAAATTTGCAGTGAATGCCATAACCACAAAAAGCATAAAGATAAGGAAAATAGGGTGTTGGAATTGAATGCCCCACCCGATTGCGACACCACCTGCTTTTAACCCAGCTAAAACCGCGGCAAGTACTAAAAAGGCAACTAAAATACCCATTGTTGTCGCCAAGAAACTTATACGGATTTTTGTTGGACTACTATCGCCATGATTGATGATCGAAAGCACCTTTAAAGAAAGAACAGGTAGAACACATGGCATTAGGTTTAAAATAAGCCCGCCTAATAACGCGATTAAGACAATTTCTAAAGATAAGCCTGATTGCGTATCTGGTTTATAGTTTTCGACCCAACTTGCGTCATTTGAGACTAAAATACTTGTTTCAATAGATTGGCCGATTGCAGAAATTGTTAGAATAACGGGCTCTGTTTGGCGGGCTTCTTCTTCAAAGCCACCTCCAAGTGAGGTAACTAAGGCAGATTTCTTATCCTCGGAAAAAGAAAAAATTGGTGGGTCAAAAAAGCTTCCTATGGGACCTTCAATAAACAAGTCTAGATTTTCAAGTTCTTCATTACCTTCAACCAGAATGGATAGTTTATTTTCGCCGTTAATTTCTTCCAAAGCAGTTTGTGTGACTTTCAATCCAACAGGATTATTTTGTCCATATTCTACTAATACCGGAACTTCTGAGAGGTATTGATTAATTGTGAAAGCATGGTCTGTTGGATCAGCTTTGCCCATTGGTATGGTTAAGTCCAATGAGGCTGAATAAGGGATACAGATTTCTTCACATGTTAGATAGTTAATGTCACCTTTTAAACGTAATTCTTGTCCTATTGTCTGAGGTGTAACATTAAAAGGTAAAATTACGTGGTCTTTGTAGCCAAGACTTTCTAAGCCTAGAATGGAAAAGCGTGTAGGCAACGGCCAAAGAATCTCCGTGTCTTTCAAATTTTCAGCTGCCATCCAGTCAGGTTGCGGCGGGTAACCAGCATCTCCCGGGTTGCGCCAGTAAATTTTCCAATTTTTCTTGATTTCAAACTCAAGCCCAAGTGGAATTGTTTCAAGGTCACCGACGGCTTCAACGGCACTGATCAAGCGCACAGATACATGATCGTTGCGATCCCATTTGCTTTCTAGTGCATATACTGGGTTTGAATTGAAAAATGCAATTAGACCAAGAAGTATTACAAAAAACAAATAAGACAAGTTTCTAAATTTGTGCATGAAGTGACCTAAGCGAAATTGAGGCATAAGCAAGTAACAGATAACGGTTGATGTAGCGATATTACTGATTTTTTCAATGAAAGCATGGTTTATTTCTTCTCCATTGATCAAAAAAAAGTGTGTGAAAGCTAGCGAAGCTTGTTTGGCTAAGCTACAATCCTATGCAATACTAGATTAAGGCTATACAATTTATAGTTTTTACATGAATGGATTGATTTATGGTTCAAGTTCTAAGCGCGCATTCAGGTTATTTGGCCGGGCATCTTTTGGTTGCGATGCCAGGAATGACTGATCCACGTTTTGAGCGCAGTGTCATTTATATGTGCGTGCATAATGAAGATGGTGCCATGGGGCTTATTTTAAATCAGTTAATCGACACGATTACCTTTAATGAACTGCTGGAACAGCTAGATATTCCTGCAAGTGACCCCTCAAATGAAATAAAGGTGCATTTTGGTGGTCCGGTTGAAGCAGGGCGTGGTTTTGTACTACATTCTTGTGATTACAAAAAAGATGGTACTGTCGTCATGGAAGATGGCGTTGGGCTAACTGCAACTGTCGATGTGCTAAGGGATATTTCCCGTGGAGAAGGACCGTTGAATAAGGTGCTTGCACTTGGTTATGCTGGATGGGGACCCGGGCAGTTGGACGCGGAAATTCAGGAGAATGCATGGCTTCATTGTTCGGCGAGTGGTGATATTTTGTTTGATCCGGACCTTTATACGAAATGGGATCGGGCAATGACCATGATTGGTATCGATCCAAGTTTATTATCTGGTGAAGCTGGTCACGCCTAGGAGTAACCAGATTTATTCTTTCCCCGACATAGTCTTTTCTTAGATATGCCAGCTTAATTCTTTGTAAATTAATGCGAGGCGGATCAATATTGTTGTTAAGCAAAAGTAATAGAAGAACGGGTTGATCATTTGAGGGGGCTGGAATGCTAAAAGACTATTTCACTTATAAAGAGGGAGGGGATCAGGCCTTCACTGTTGAGGCGCCAAAAATCAAGTTTGGTGCAGGTTCCTTGGCGGAAGCCGGGGGGGATGCTGTTTCTTTAGGATTGAAACGCGTTGTTGTTTTTTCCGATCCACGCGTTGCGGTGATGGATTGTACTTCACGCTTATTAGCGTCCCTGCATGATGCAGGTGTTGAAGCTGTATTATATGATGCCTGTGAAGTAGAGCCCACAGATGCCTCTTTCATAGCAGCGGGTGAATTTATGAAAACAGGTGATTTTGACGGGGTGTTTTCTATTGGGGGCGGTTCAGTGATGGATACGGCAAAGGCTGCGAATCTACTCTCGACTTATCCGAATGATTTAATGGCATATGTGAATGCACCAATCGGTGAGGCAAAGCCAGTACCTGGACCTTTGAAACCGCATGTTGCATGCCCAACCACATTTGGAACGGCGAGTGAATGTACAGGGATTGCAATTTGTGACTTTCCATCACTTGGAGCAAAAAGTGGAATATCCCATCCTCGTTTACGCCCTGTTTTAGGGATTATTGATCCCTTGAATTTGAGCAGCTTGCCGAAGAATGTCCTTGCGGCAAATGGATTTGACGTGTTTTCACATGCAGTGGAATCAGTGACTGCACGTCCATATACGCATCGTCCGGCACCTGACGCCCCGGATAAACGACCATTAAGCCAAGGTGCAAATCCCTATAGTGACTTGTCATGTTTAGAGGCTATTCGCTTAATTGGGCAAAATTTAGTGGACGCAGTGAACAGTCCAACTGATGAGGGGTATGAAGCCATGGCGATGGCAGGTATGTTGGCGGGAATTGGTTTTGGGAATGCTGGGTGCCATTTACCGCATGGCATGTCTTATGCTGTTGCTGGCTTGTCACATGATTATGTTGCGGATGGTTGGCCGGGAAATCATCCAATGGTGCCGCATGGTATTTCTGTGATTGTAAATGCTCCTGCTGTTTTTCGTTTTACAGGAAAAGCTTGTCCAGAACGCCATTTAAAAGCTGCTAAAGCAATGGGGGCAGATATTGAAGATGTTGCATTGGAAGATGCGGGTAATGTATTAGCGGACCGCGTTATTGAAATGATGCAACAGACAGGTATGCCAAATGGTGTTTCTGCAGTGGGGTATAGTGACAATGATATTGATGCTTTAACCGAACGTGCTTTTATGCAAAAACGTTTATCTGATAATGCGCCGTTACCTGTTTCTAAAGAGGATATGCGTGCACTTTTTGTTGATGCAATCAAATATTGGTAAAATTGAGTTTATCTGAATATGCCGGAAGACAGAATACCCACACATCTTTGGGCGGGGGGCGTGATGCGTCAACTTGCTATGGAAGGCCGGCCTGCTTATGTATTGCAAAAAGGCGATGCATCCGGCGGTATGTTACTTGTAAAAATTGCTTTGCTGGATGGGAATTGTCATCTCAAAACTCAGCAGCGGGATCTAGAAGGGCGACTTGGGTGGGTTTCGGCTTTAAAGGACGATTTACTCACTGAAACGCGTGCAGATGAATATATTCGTCGTGCGATAGATCGGGATCCTGATTTATGGGTTGTCGAGGTTGAAGATCGAGATGGTAGAAATCCTTTCGACGATATGTCATAAGAGATAAGGGGAGCAATAAGCCCCCCCCTTCATTTATTTATGTGGATATAGGCGGCCAAAACCTTGGGTCACCTTTTCAATCATTTCTGGATCACGTTCACGCCAATATCGTGGGTCACGCATCATCTTGCGTAATGCTTCTTCAGAACCGGAAGAGGCTTGTGAACCTATATGTTTTTCTTTGTAAAAATCCATATCACGATTAGCTTCTTCGAATGGTTCCAGATCTTCGTCATCCTCGGTTAAGGGAGCTAGTAATTCATAAATGCCATATCCAAATGCCTTTGATAAAAGCTCTGCAGCGCGCGGGGTAATGATTTCATCTAACTCTTGCAGTTCCATAGGATTAAGAGATTTAAGATTGTTTTTCATTTGTTGAATTGTTTGAGTTTGGTAATTCATTTTATTCACTTTATGTTCCATTTATTAATTGCCGTAAAGGCGTTGATAACCTTCACTAACTTTGCGAATTGTAGCAGGGTCACGATCTTGCCAGTATTTTGGTGATTTCATTATTTTCCGGAGGTCACCTTCTTCTAGTTTGTTTGAAGCAATATCACCATTTAACAGAGTTGGTTCTTCGGCTTGATCAAGCATGGCATACATAGCCAAAATGCCTTCATAGGAAGAAGACAATGCATCATAAGCATGATGTGGGAGGTTCTTATTGGCCCAGTTGCGAATTTGACGGCTTATTTCTCGCCAGCGTGCTTTTCCACCAAAATGGTGTTCCAGACGGCTAAGGTCATTTTCCATGCGATATCTGTTACCAATCTCTTCAGCAAGGGGCATTAGTTCGGCTTCTGCAAGATCATAAACCAATTGGGCTTGTTCGTTACTGAAGCCAGCTTGATGTAAAACCTTGTTGATCCATGGGTCGTTGTCAAAGAGTTGATTGCTTACATGAATGTCGTATTCTTCTGGTGATTGTGGTGGAATACTGTGCATTGCGTTATTCGGATTTAAAAAGGTAACCTGTGCTTCTTCTTCGTTGATTTCTAACATATCTAGAAGCGCATCATTTTCTTCTTTTAACTCGGTTAGGCGACGCTCTAATTCTTTGTAAGATTTTACAAGAGCTTCGATCCGAATTTTTTGCTTCTTCTCATCCCAAAACTTAACAGGGATTCCTTTGGGTTTATCTCCGCAGTTGCAAGTCGACTTTTGATCTACAACTTGATCTTTAATAAAGCTATTTTCCAATGCACCATGTGTATGATCTTGAAGTGGTTTGATTAGAACTTCTGTATTTTCCATATAAATCTCCTTTGGTAAGAATTTATGCTGGGTGTGTTGTTGCTTGTTTGATGATTCGTTCAATGCGAAGGACGAGTTGCCTTTGTCCTTCAAGTTGTCGAAGCGCATCTTGTGTACTATCAGGACCAAGGGCGCGTTCTAGGGTCGTTTGTCGCATGTGCGAGAGTACGATTTTACCTTCTGGTGAATTGAAACAACGCAGATACGCTTGATTTATGCGAAAGGCATGATCTTCCTCTATATTATCAGTAAGAGGAGAATCTATGGTATTTTCTGATAACGTTGTAGGATGCACGGCATCCCATAACCAATCTATATTTTGTTGATCAGGCGTCATATTCTAACCTTCGATTTGTGGTGAGTTGGCCATTTCAGAAAAACGCGATTGAACTTGAGACAGGTTTAATTTGCCATCAGCGACATCTTGAGCCATCTGCTGTGCCATGTTTTGCATGTCAGGTGGCAATTGTTGCATAAGCTGTTTTGGATCAATACTTGTTAAATCTTGCTCGTTAATTGCGTTTTCAGAGTTCATTCTGTCCGTGGCTTGATTGACATTTTGATGCGCTGCAGAAGGTTGGTTCTCTTCTGGGTGAAGGAATGTTTCAGGCACACCTAACAAATCGGCCAGATAGCGACCTATGTCATTACTTTTGAGTAAGCCAACAGCGTCAGGGCTTGCTTGTTTAATCATGTCGAGCCATCGGATGATCGGTTTCGCTTTTTGCATCCGTTGTCTCATGGCAAGCGGTGCGTTAATTTGTAAGTTGATTTCCCGACCATCAATCATGATATCGCCTATGTCGCCACGCCGACGCAATATGGCTAAGGCGCGGTCTGCCAAAGGTATTATTAGTTCCCCATGAAGGCGGCCAAAAATTGCACTTAGATTTCGTGTGGCGCTTTCTGTGCGTTCTACAAATTCGGTTGCGCTCATGCCTTGTGCCATAGGTTGTCCTAGCTGGTCGCGGTAAAGTGCTAATGAAATTTGGGCGCGAATTTTCTCAAGTAAGGCTTCAGACAGATTGATGTCGCTGGCAGTTGTTAAGGGTTGAAGTCCTTTACTACCAACCGCTTTAGGAATGACTGTACCTGGGGTAAGTTTGATCGTCGCGGGATTTAAAACGCCGTCATCATCCGCTTGCCATATGCCTGTCACAGCAATACTGGCATTTTTCAACATTAATTCAACTATCTTATTTGCGGTTTTAATATCAGGTAAAGCTTTCATGACGGGTGAGCGTCCGTAAATCTCACCAGGCGCTTTAATCCATCTGAATGTTATAAATGGACTGCTTTCAAATGACCCTTTGGTTAATACCATCGGTTGCTCATCACCTTCAGTTTCACCCGTCAAAATTGCCATATAGTCATAACGGCCATGTTTATTTGGATGAACTGCTTCTAGAACTTGAAATTTCTTTTGATCAAAATCTTGGTCATCCATTGCCAGACTTTCAGGCAAACTCGCCTTTGGAAAACGACTCACCAACTGAGCTTCATTAAGAACTGATTTTCGATAGATAATATCGAGTCGACCTCTCGCTCCTTCTTCCATCACCACTTCACCAAGTGGGATGGCAGTGAATTTAAAAGCACTGGTTTCACCTAACGGCGCCTCTTCGAAAAGAAGACAAGCTGTTCCTGCTGTAACTAGGTCTAGATAGCATTGGTGAAGTTCAACAATGAAGTTCGATCGATCAAACTGGCCCTGAATTGTTTGTGATAATTGTTGAAGTGCTTTTTCAACAGATGATTGCGATTCGTCTGTAACCTCTGATCCGGGAATTAGTTGGAACCAACTAGACCAAGCTGGTGTTAGTTCCGCCATAATGGAAGAGGCAAGCTGTTCAACAGCATCTGGAGCAGTTCCATCAAATAGATGCTGTCGTTTCATTTCCCCCGCGGTTTGATTTTGAATCGCGCCATCGCGGCGAGGAAGGGCATAATCATAACAATCTTGCCAATGGCTTTCCCAATGTCCACGTTGGCTCTTCGCCTTTTCAAATTTTCGTTGTAGGATTTCCGGAGTAAGCTCCATATGTTACCCTCCTAAGGTAGATTTTAAAGCGCTTGCTGATGGTGAGGAAGAGGAGGGCTTATTCCCATTATCATTGCCTGAAAAATTTAATTCTTCGGGGATTTCAACTTTATCACCGGTCCAGCTAGTGTGAACGGTGCCTGCGCGCCCTCGTCGGCGTCGTCGAATCATTTCTAGCCGATCTTCCCGTGCCTTCTCTTCAGATAGATCTTCTTCAACTGGTTCTTCAACAGGTGGAACATAACTACTTCCACCTCCAAATACGCCACCCATAAAATTCTCCTTTTGTTCTGATATGAGAAAATAAAAAAGAACAACTTTTGTTCTTTGTCGAATGTTCTCTATATAGTCCAATTTTGCTAAAGTCAATAATTATATTCTTATTTTGTTCTTTTTAGGTGTTGATAGAGCTGCCATGGCGTTAGAATAAAGCATGCATGTAATCCGAGTAATCTTTTAATGGTCTCAACGCAACTGAAGGGAAGTGGGGGGGCTATTTTTTGTGGTGGAAACGAACATGGTGTGATTAGGTGGCATATATGCCCTTGTTTTCTGTGTGTTTTAATGAGATCAAACGGAGTTATGCCCTGTATTTGTTGAACCGTGGTGATATTCGAAAGGGAATCAATTTTTAAAATATTGCTCCCTTCCACTTGATAGGCAAAGCAATGTCTAAAACCCTTTTTAAGAAGTTTCAAAATAGAAATATTTGTTTCGTTTTGAAAAATGATAATGAAATATTTTGCTGGTTCTGTTTTGAAATGTTCTAGCTTCATCATATATTCGCCTGAGTGTAGTGCAATATTCCTGTATTGTTCTTATTTTTAGAGTTTTGTCAAATGATGTTCATGAAAAGCTTGCATGGTATAGGAAAATTTGTAAATAATAGGAACAATATATGAGATTTAAAAGGGAACAGTTTTGAATTGGAGCTGTATCCTATCAATGTGAGGATATCATGTTAAAGCATGACCAATTATGGCGGGCGCTTGATCGCTACGCAGATCATTATGGGATGACAAGTTCTGGTCTTGCAAGGCATGCAGGACTTGATCCAACTAGTTTTAATCCTAGTAAGCGTCAAACTAAGGAAGGGAAACCTCGTTGGCCGAGTACGGAAAGTATTGGCAAGGTTTTGGAAGCGACAGGGGGTACTATGGTTGAATTTGTGTCTTATCTGCAAGATGTTCCAGGGGCTGTTCTTTCGCAGGATATTCCGTTTCTTAGTATTGAAGAAGCGCATGACCTTCTGCAAAAGGAAGGAGATGAAGGCCTATTTGATGATCATGGTTTTCCTATCCGGGAAAATTGGGATTTTATGGTGTATCCAGATGTAAATGACGCCGAAGCCTTTGGGGTAGAGATCACAAATGACGATTTAGCGCCTGTTTATCGCACAGGCACTGTCTTGGTCATGTCACCAAATGCCAGTATTCGACGATTGGATCGTGTCTTATTATGCATGGCGAATGGCGATATTCTGGTGCGTGAATTAATTCGCCAGACCGCCCATCGTATGGATTTGGCAATGCTAACTAATCCGGCCGAAGTTGAAACAATCATGGCAAATGAGGTGATTTGGATGACTCGCATTGTTTGGGCAAGTCAATAAAATAATCACAAAATCTATATGTATGCTTCTTAAATTTCAGTATTTTTAAAATACCTGTAACAATCATCTAATCTTGATAAAAGCCACGATTTATGAGGTATTTTTCCTTTTCCTACATACTGTCTAGTGTAAGATAAGTAATAAAATTACTTTCTTATAATAATGTTTTGACGGGGTAAAGTTTATGGATTCTACAAATGCAATTATGTGGACCGAAGGGCAATGGCAGGACGCAAATACACCTATTATTAATGTAACGTCTAACAGCTTTTGGCTTGCGTCGACTGTTTTCGATGGGGCGCGCTCATTTGATGGTGTCGCACCGGATTTGGATTTACATTGTCAACGTGCTGTTCGTTCAGCTGAGGCATTGGGGTTGAGGGCGACTAAAAGCTGGGAAGAGATTTATGCGCTGGCTTGGGAAGGAATTAAAAAATTTCCAAAGGAGGCTGTTTTATACATCAAGCCTGTTTTTTGGGCAGATGAAGGCTTTATTGCGCCTGATCCAGATAGCACAAGATTCGCGCTGACATTGTATGAAGCCCCTTTTCCGCCAAATACCGGCTTTAGTGCAAAATTATCATCTTATCGTCGTCCTTCTGAGGAAGTCGCACCAACAAATGCCAAGGCGGCTTGCCTTTATCCAAATGCAGGTCGTGCTTTACAAGAGGCAATCAAAGATGGCTATAACAATGCTGTTATGTGCGATAGCATGGGCAATGTGGCTGAATTTGCAACAGCTAATCTATTCTGTGTGAAAGATGGGCATGTTATGACACCTGCGCCTAACGGAAGCTTCTTAAATGGCATCACGCGTCAACGTGTTATTGCACTGTTGAAAGGTCAAGGTATTGACGTGGATGAATGTCGTGTCACACCTGCGATGCTTGAGGAAGCAGATGAAATCTTCAGTACAGGAAATTATGGTAAGGTGGTTGCTGTCATTAATTATGAGGGCAGAGAGATGCAACCTGGACCGATCATGCAAAAAGCACGTGATCTATATTTTGAATATGCTAAGAAAGAGGGCGGCGAATAAGCCGCTCTTTTGCAATGTCTAACGGTTTTATGGATTTATTAACCAACTGCATGGTAAAAGAAATCTGTAATGGGGGCATTGTGAATGAAATCCGAACTGAAATTTCCAAATCGCATTTCATATAAATTAGTACGAACAAGTGTGATCTTAGCTTTTGGGATTGGCTTGTTTATGAGCATGCTGCAATTGATCTGGGATTATCGAATTGAGCAGGAAACGATTGATCATACAATTCAACGTATTCTAGAGGTTGCTGAACCTCCTGCATCTCGTGCAGTTCATATTCTTGATGAAGATCTTGCACAGGAAGTTGTTGTGGGGTTACTCCAATATGACTTTGTCGTAGAGGCCCGCATTATAGATGACTTAAATATTCATCTCGCAACCATGAACAAGGAAGCAATTGTAAGTGCAACCCGATGGATCACTAAAGGTATTGCCGAGGAGTATGTTGAATATTCAATCCCTCTAACGAGCTCTGAACTACAATCCAGTCAGCCGGGGCGTTTAGTCATTCTTGTTGATTTTGATGCGGCTCTTGAAGGGTTTTTTGATCGCACAACTTTTGTCATGATCGCAGGCTTTATTAGAAATATTCTTCTAGTTTTGGCTTTGTTAATTGCTTTTTATTGGATGTTGACCCGCCCTTTGGTTGAGCTTGCTGAAGATATTGGTGAATTGGAACCAAGTGATAGAGATGGGCATTTGGTTAAAGTTCCAGACCATCATGAAAATGACGAATTAGGCATTGTCGCTGAGCGGGTAAATAGCTTCATACTTTCCATTCGCAACTTACTTGAAATTCGCAAGAAAAACGAAGAGGATTTATTGAAATCCAAACAGGATTTGGAAAACCGTGCTATTGCCTTGCAGGAAGAAATTAGTGAGCGTGAAAAAGCGCAAGAAGAAGCACTAGAAGCAAAAGAAGCTGCAGAACTCGCTAATCGAACAAAATCCGAATTTTTAGCAAATATGAGTCACGAATTAAGAACACCTTTAAATGCTGTTATTGGTTTTTCCTCGATCATGAAGGATGAAATGTTTGGCCCGGTTTCAAATGATAAATATTTGGAATATTGTCATGATATCCATGGGGCGAGCAGTCATTTACTAGAAGTTATAAATGACATTCTGGATGTGTCCAAGATTGAGGTCGGGGAATTTAAGTTGTCTGTCGACAATATAAATACATCTGAATTACTGGATGGATGTTTGAGAACAATGAGCACAACATTCGAACGTCGCGGTCAGGTTATCGTTAAAGAGTTACCGGAGCCAGCCGTAATGCTTTTGGCAGATAGCGTTCGGGTGAAGCAAATCTTATTTAATCTATTAACTAATGCATCAAAATTTACATCTGCAGGCGGCACAATTAGTTCAAAAATTGAAATATTGGCAGGAAATAGAGTCGCTATTTCTATTCAAGATACAGGTGTTGGTATTCCGGCTAAAGAATTATCAAATGTATTAGATCCATTTGTTCAGGTAGATAATGCTTTCTCTAAAACACATGATGGCGTTGGACTTGGATTATCTTTATGTCGGTCCTTGATGCAAATGCATGAAGGGGAACTATTACTTGAAAGTGAAGAAGGAATAGGAACCAAAGTTACAATCATTTTCCCGTCTAGTCGTACGCTGGAAGCATAAAAAAAGCCCTGTGAAATGAAACACAGGGCTTTCTAAATAAGGTCTTATTGTTTAACCAGCTAGGCCCTCAGCAGAAAGCGCTTGGTCAATCAAGGCAACAGTTTCTTTGATGCCGTAAAGCGCAATAAATGACCCCATACGCGGACCTTGTTCTTGGCCGAGAAGAACTTCGTAGTTAGCTTTGAACCATTCGCGCAAGTTTTCATATTCGAACTCTTTACCAATGGCAAAAACGCTGGATTGCACTTCATCAGACGGTGTGTCCACATCCATCTTATCCAATTTGTTACGAAGTGCCGTGAAGGCTTCGCGCTCTTTATCATTTGGGGTGCGATAGTTTTTATGCGGTTTTACAAAGTCAGTGTAATAACGAATTGCGTATCCAACCAGATCATCCAATTGTTTATGTGATTCGGGAGATGCTTCCGGCGCGTAGCGGCTGATGAAGCCCCATAACACGGATTTGTCGTCGGTGTTACAAACGCTCGCCAAGTTTAGCAGAATGTTAAAGCTTAATGGCATATTTGCTTTTGGTGGGTTGCCATTATGGATATGCCATACCGGGTTTTCTAGTTTCTTCGCATCTTCCATACCTTCGAAAGAAGAAAGATGACTGTAATATTCATCTACATTCTTTGGAATTACATCAAAATACAGCCGTTTTGCTGTTTTTGGCTTTTGATACATAAACAAAGACAAGCTTTCCGGTGTTGCATATGTTAGCCATTCTTCCATGGAAAGGCCGTTGCCTTTGGATTTGGAAATCTTTGTGCCTTCACCATCCAAGAATAATTCATAAGTCAATGTTTGTGGCGGATTACCACCCATTGCACGTACGATAGACGAAGAAGCCTTAACAGAATCGATCAAGTCTTTACCGGACATTTCATAATCAACGCCCAAAGCCCATTGACGCATTGCCCAGTCAGGTTTCCATTGAAGTTTAGTACGACCGCCTGTGACCAAGGTTTCTACTTCTTGGCCATCTTCGCGTTTGTAAACAATTGTACCTGCTTTGGCATCGGTATGAAGCACTGGCACCTGTAATACATTACCTGTTTCTTCGCAGATCGGCAGAAACGGGCTATATGTTTGACGGCGTTCTTCGCCTAATGTCGGTAGCATGATGCCCATAATGCGATCATAAACCTCAAGAACGCGGATCAATGCGTCATCAAATTTGCCAGAGGTATAGTAATCTGAGGCAGAGGCAAATTCATATTCGAAACCATAAGAATCCAAGAAATCACAGAGGCGCGCATTGTTGTGATGCGCAAAGCTCTCATGCGTGCCAAATGGGTCAGGCACTTTAGTCAATGGCTTATGTAGGTATTCCGCTAACATTTCCTGATTAGGAAGGTTTGTTGGCACCTTGCGGAAACCATCCATATCATCAGAAAAGGCAATTAATTTGGTTGGAATGTCGGATAGCAATTCAAATGCGCGACGTACCATAGTGGTACGCTGTACCTCGCCAAATGTACCAATATGTGGCAAACCGGATGGACCATAGCCTGTTTGGAAAAGTACATATCCCTTTTCAGGTGTCTTATTGTTGATACGTTTGAGCACCTTTCGAGCTTCCTCAAAAGGCCATGCTTTTGCGGTTTGGGCTAATTCTCGAAGGGCGGTATCGCTCATTTTTTTCACCTTGAAAGTAACAATTAAATAGACCGGAGAGTGAGGGTAAGGCCCTGATCAATGACATCTCCGGCGAAACCCGCGGAAACTAAGAGAAATTCCTGCTTTCGTCAACTAAATAGACTGAATGTCACGTGCTTTTCCTGCCGATTCGGATTTAAAGAGCATCAACCACAGGCAAACACTGAATGAATCAATAGATAAGGTATTGGGGGTATTAAGAAATTATAGTTGTTGTGACTTTCTTCGTGACCAATAAAGAACAGTGGGTATGATGCGCCTATGAATGACTTGCCAGATAATGTAACGCCCTTTCCGCATGCAGCCTCACAGAATGCAGAAATACCTGCAGGTGAGGTGCGTGTTATGGTGCCTGATACCTCTATTCTGGTAACATCTGCGACGCATGCTGTCGCGTTGACAGGCGATGGTGAGATTTTAGAAGATACGCCAGTTGAACTGGCTGATATTTACAAGGCCGAGATACCGCCAATCCTTGTGCATTCACCTTCTGTGGCGAAACGCATGGGATTGCAATCACCGCGGCGTTGTTATGATTTGTTAGAACTTTTTGCATTTGTAAAGCCTGCTGCTTTTTGTTTGCCTACGCCCGGCGGGATTATGCAAGCCTGCGGTTTAGAAGATAGTTGGGAATTATCTTCTTATCCGGTCGGATTACATCGTGTTGTTTCAACACTCTTGGAACAATTTTCCCTAACAGGTAGCCGTCCTGATACAAGGCGCATTCTTTGGAGTATGACCCGCGATGGGTGGTTGTGGGGACCATATCTATTGGCTGCTATCGGTGAAGATGTTGGGCAAGATAACAATGTTAAATCGCCAATGTCCGGTTTAGATGTCTGGAAAGCTTTGCCTGAATGGGAAGAGCAACCACCACCGCCACCACCGGGCACCTATCCGGTTGAACCAACTGAAGCACGTCAGCGGTTGGCAGATTTGCTAGGTCAACGTGCGGAAGACCGACCCAGTCAGTCAGATTTTTCCAGTGCCGTTTCCGAAGCTTTCACCAATCCTGAAAGTGAAGATATGCCGCGTTTTGTGATGGCAGAAGCAGGCACAGGCGTTGGTAAAACTATGGGTTATATTGCACCGGCAAGTCTGTGGGCTGAAAAGAATCAGACACCTGTATGGTTGAGTACCTATACACGAAATCTTCAGCACCAAATTGATGATGAATTAAATCGTCTTTATCCGGACGAAACAATTAAACAGGATCGTGTTGTATTGCGTAAAGGGCGTGAAAACTATCTTTGTTTATTGAATTATGAAGATAGTGTGCGTGGATCAAGTTTGCCGGGGCGTACGGTTGGGTTAGGGTTAATGGCGCGCTGGATTGCAGCAACACGCGACGGAGACCTTAGTGGTGGGGATTTTCCATCTTGGTTGCCGGATTTGATCGGTCAGGCACAGTCCGTGGGGTTAAGCGATAAGCGCGGTGAATGTATTCATTCAGCCTGTAATCACTATAGTCGCTGCTTTATTCTGAATTCTATCCGTCGTGCGCGTTATGCTGATCTTGTGGTGGCTAATCATGCCTTGGTCATGATCCAAACAGTACAAGGCGGTTTAGATCGAGATGGTCGTGCTAATCGCGTGGTTTTTGATGAGGGGCATCATGTTTTCGATGCGGCCGACAGTGCGTTTGCTGCCTATCTCACTGGGCGTGAGATGTGGGAATTACGTCGATGGCTTCGTGGGAATGAAAGCCGTGCCCGAAAAAGCCGTATTAGAGGCCTTAAAACCCGTTGTGAAGACTTACTTGGCGAAGAAGTGCAAGCGATTGAAGCTTTAGAACATGTTCTTCATGCGTCTCGTATTTTACCGAATGAGAATTGGACGCAGAATATCGGTAATGGACAACCACAAGGTCCGGCTGAGAACTTCCTTTATATGATTCATGAGTTGGTTTTAGCGCGTGCGAATAATACGGATGGCCCGTTTAGCTTGGAAATCCCTGCTGTGGATATGCCGGAAAAATTGCTGGATGTCGCGACAGAGCTTGAAGAAGCGCTTATGGCGATCTTTAAACCAGTGATCAAATTGCGTGAAGGTTTAATGCGTCGTTTGGATGAGAAGTCGGATACGCTGGACAGTTCTACGCGCGGGCGGATCGAACAAGTTGCGCAATCCCTTGAATTCAGATGTTCGCATCTTTTGGGGGCTTGGATTGAAATGTTAAAGGCATTGAAGATGGAAGCAACGCAACCAACTGAATTATTTGTGGACTGGCTTGGAATTGAAAAAATATCAGGTCGTCCTGTTGATGTGGGATATTACCGGCATTGGCTGGATCCAACCAAACCTTTTGCTGGGGTTGTTGCGAAAAATTTAAGTGGGGTTTTATTGACTTCGGCCACATTAACCGATGGATCTGGTGATGTGGATACCGATTGGGCACGGGCCGAAGAACGCACAGGCGCTAATCACCTGCCGGATTTCGCGACACGTGCTAAGGTTCCATCGCCGTTTGATTATCCCAACCAAACGAAGGTGTTGGTTGTTACGGATGTGCGTAAAGATGACCTTGATCTGGTTGGTGCTGCATATCGTGAATTAATGTTGGCATCTGGTGGCGGGGCGTTGGGTTTATTTACAGCAATTAGCCGATTGCGCGCTGTACATGAACGAATAGTAAAGCCTATCGAACAGCAGGGTTATCCTCTCTACTCCCAGCATATTGATGCGCTGAATTTACCGACCTTGATCGACATATTCCGGGCAGAAACGGATAGTTGTTTATTAGGTACCGATGCGGTGCGTGATGGTGTGGATGTACCGGGGGATAGTTTGCGTCTTATTATCTTTGATCGTGTGCCATGGTCGCGCCCAACCATCTTACATAAAGCACGAAAAAATGAGTTTGGCGGGGCGAAATATGAAGACATGCTCACACGACTTAAATTAAAGCAGGCTTTTGGTCGATTGGTGCGCCGTGGAAATGACAAAGGTGTATTTGTCTTGCTTGATCCAATGATGCCAAGTCGTTTGGCAGGTGCTTTTCCTGAAGGCGTAGAGGTTGAGCGTGTTGGACTTGCCGACGCCATTCAGCAAATCAAAGGTTTCTTCCCAGATCATTAGGTGGGTTAACCCGGTACAAGATAACTCAACAGCGCTGATAACGTAATGATTGAAGCTAACGTGGAAATCAGGATGATCGAGGCAGATCGATCCACATAGGTATTAAATTGTTGCGAGACAATGAAGACCAAACCACCTGTTGGTAACGCTGCCATAATAATGGCAGAGGCCGCAAAAAGAGGCGGAAGGTCGAGCATGATCACGAGTATCCAAGTGATTGTCGGATGAATGATCAATTTTATAAAACTTGCCCAGCCGCTTTCAATTAGCCCTGATTTAATTTCACTGTTAACGAGAAAAAGTCCCATAGCAAAGAGAGCCGCAGGACTGGCAGCAGCGCCTAATAATTCGGTGAAAGTTTCAACAGGTAACGGTAATGCAATGCCGGTGAAGGCGAAGAATAAACCAATAGCAGCACCGATGAGAAGTGGATTGCGTACCACCGCGCCAAAGACGCGACGCATCATTTGACCTTTAGTTTCACCATCTGCTTTGTCTAATTCCAGAATCACTATGGCAAGTGGGGTTATGATGCCACCATTGATGATGGTTGCTACAATCGCAGGCACCGCACCTTCTTCCCCAAAGGCGGTAATCATCAAAGGAATACCCATATAGCCAGTATTGGCAAAGGCTGCGGACCAACCATGTTGGCTCATTGCGCCCAGACGGTCGGCAAAGAAAAAGCTGGCGACAAATAATGCGATACCATATGTGGCAAAAGTACCGCCTACATAAGCCGCCAAATAAGGGATATTCAAAATATCATCAACAGGCGCACGACTCATGGAGACGATAAAAAGCGCAGGCAACGCGGCGTAATAGACGAATCCATTCAGGGCAGCGGTGCTATCCTGACCCAGAAAGCGAAAACGCCCACAGAGGAAACCAGCCCCCATGATGGCGAAAACAGGTAAAGCGACATTAAGAATTGCATACATAAGAATAACTTATGCCGCGTTGCAGTATTTGTCGATATGGGGATTGAGGAAAAAATCGCATATAGTTTGTGATCTTCTTCTTTATCCCTAAGTTGATTATAAGGATTTATCCTGGGTAATAAATCGTAAGGATTGTTATGTAATAAGCTACAGCGCCGATCCAACAACCTACAATCGCGCCCAGTGATTGATATTCTTTTGCGATTAAGGTTCCGATAAAGCCAACGGCTATCCCACCTATGCCTCCACCAAATTTAACTAATAACGCTCCTAAAAAGTCTAAGTTTATCGCTTCAAACATCATTGAAATGATACCAAGTAAAAAGGAAAGGAGCATGGAAATTACATATACTACGATAAATGCGACTAAAAATAATCCTAGTTCTTTGAGCAAAGGGTGCCGTTGCCAGAAGTTTTGTGGTGCAAATAAATCTATTCCCTCTTCATGTGCTTGAATAACTTGTTCAATGAATTGAAGGGTATTCGGTATGTTGGGGAATGATTTACTTATTTTATTTTGAATGGATTTTGGTTTTGCGCCTTTTTTATGTAAACTGATGATAGCATTTACAAAGATTTCAGGTTCAGAATTCACGTGCTGATTCATTATAAGTGTCCCCCATTTATGCTTACTGAATTTCAATATTAGTATATTCTAATTTTTTGATTGATGCATTAGTTA
Organism: Curvivirga aplysinae; assembly: GCF_009711445.1. Classification (GTDB taxonomy): domain Bacteria; phylum Pseudomonadota; class Alphaproteobacteria; order UBA8366; family Aestuariispiraceae; genus Curvivirga; species Curvivirga aplysinae. Next base: position 24,281 of record NZ_SMMC01000202.1, read on the forward strand.
AATGAAAACTTGCTTGAAATTAGTTTTGAGATGATCATATGTAGAAAAGTTCAATTTAAAGGTTTTCCCATGCTCACAAAACACCAATCCCTGATTTATACAATGGTTCTTATGTCTGCAGCTGATAGCGAGATGTCAGAAACAGAGATGTTAAAAATTAAAGAAGTGATTTCTTATTTGCCGATATTTGAAGGCTATGAGCAAAGTAATATTGCAAAAGACGCTGGTGCGGTTGCCGAACTTCTTTTAGATGAAGATGGTTTTGAAAAAGCGTTGGAACTGGTTCGCGAAAGTTTACCTGTACATCTTCGCGAAACTGCCTATGCCTTGGCTGTGGAAGTTGCTGCGGCAGATTTGGAAGCTGCTGAGGAAGAGTTAAACCTATTGCAGATGATTCGTCATATACTGGAAATAGATCGCCTGATTGCCGCTGGAATTGAACGTGGGGCACGTGCGAGATATGCGCAAGCCTAGAAAAATTCGATGAAATGGTTGGAAGATATCGAAATTGAGTCTTCAAAATAAATTTTTTTGAAGTAAATATATTGAAAGTCAGAGTTGAAAACGGCTCTGGCTTTTTTTATTTTTCAAGAAAAATAAGGGGTTGTTGACCAAATGGTTAACTTGTTCGTGAGCTATGCGATTATTGCATGGCAGCATTGTTGTTTTGGCTCTGGTCTTTGGAGCTGTTCGGACATACATAGAGGGCGCTTCAGTTGTTGCAATGCGCAACAACGATTTGAGATGGCGCCCCGGCAAGTCCGGCAGAGCGCGTCTCTATACGTCTCCCAGACGTGAAGCCTCCCTGTTCAACTTTGCCGGTGGCCTGCGCTACCGGCAATTTTTTTTGTCTTTTTTTAGGGATGCTGTAGGTTTGCACTGTTAAACCACTTGAATTTAAAAGCCAAACGTCCTACTTTCTTGCCCAAGTGTTGTTTTATTTGTTTTTGAAGCCATTCGATTTTAGTCGAATAACAGGCATTCTCTACGAACATGGTGAACTTTTTTCTATGTGAATTAAGTTTTTCCGCTGATTGTAATATTTCTGACCTTCAAATAGTGAATGATGCGTGCTTACAAGGCTCTCCCGATTTTGGGCAGAGAAAAATATTATGAAGTTTTAAGGAATAGTCTCATGGCGACTGGTACAGTTAAATGGTTTAACACAACAAAAGGATATGGCTTTATTGCACCGGATGATGGTGGCAAAGATGTTTTTGTTCACATTTCTTCTCTGCAAAAAGCAGGTCTTCAACAATTGGATGATGGTCAAAAAGTCAGCTATGAGCTAACAGTACACCGTGATCGTGAATCTGCATCTGACATCCAACTTGTATAGTTGTTGATGTAAAGATCAAAGATTTGAAAAAGCCGGGTTCTTCGATAAGACCCCGGCTTTTTTGTTTGTTTAACTTTTCGGTTTATCCAAAGAAAGTGGGACAGACAGATAAACACCAAATTCCTCGCCAATGTCACAGCTCACTCGGGCATGTACTTTACCTTGCCGATCCAAGAAACGTTGGTTGTCTGTAACTGGAAAAATACCTTCATGCCAAATATCTGCATGAATATAGAGACCTTTTGAGCCATCACACCAAAATGCTACAACCTTTTCCGGTTTCAAGTCATCGCCGGGTAGGGCAGCAGGAATGACAAATGGTTTGTTATCCAATGGATAAAACAATTGCCCTCCATCCGGATGATAATTCATGTGCCAAAGAAGAACCTGATCCCGTGGGCATGTTTGCTTTGTAAATGACGAATCTTTTGGGTTACGACTGAAGCCCAAGATGTAATCTCCTGCAACGGCTTCGTTTTTCCCTTTTAGGATATCGCCTTCCCAATTACCGTGAAAGATGCCTTCAACATGTCCGGCTTCATTACCGGTGCCTGCATCTATTTTGCGCCATCCTTGCGCTGGCCAGGTCGTAATCTCAATTTCAAAGTTGTTGGGGTCATCGACAAGGCAACCATATCCTTTCACAGATTCCTCAGTTGCCTCTATTAATGGGACCTGAACTAAAGGAAGGGTTGGTTTGCTTTTGGGGTCGAAGATATATTCTGGCGCATCTGCTAGCATGGAATTCCTGATCCTTTATTAAAAGTAACTTGGCAAAAGATAGCCAATATCACTAAACTTTGTCATCAAGAGAATGTTTCACATAATATTTAAGCATATGAATAGATACTCATGAGGTACCGATGCCTGTCGAAATTGCCGATAAATGGTTTGATACGAAAAGAATTGATGAAGATATCACTTTACTGTGGGAGCCATATGTAGATCCTTTATTGCAATGTAACATCTGGCATATTCGTGGACGAGATCAAGACATGCTGGTTGATACAGGTCTTGGTATTGCCAGTCTTTATGATGCAACACGCCATTTGATTGATAAGCCTGTCGAGGCTGTTGCCACCCATACACATCTGGATCATGTAGGTAGTCATTATGAATTTGAAAAACGCACAGTCCATAAGGCTGAAGCAGATTTACTGACATATCCTGAAGAAACGACCCTAGACACTGATTACTGGCGAGATGCTTTGGCGGGCACGGGATGCGAGCCGCAATGGCCAGAGATGTTATGTAAATTACCGCATGATGGATATTGCATGGAACATTATCATGTGAAGCCTGCAGAACCTACAAGAATTGTGGTTGAGGGAGATGTCGTTGATTTGGGTGATCGACAATTTGAAGTCCTTCACCTTCCTGGGCATTCCGTTGGCAGCATTGGCCTTTGGGAAGCATCTACCGGAATATTGTTTTCCGGGGACGCAATTTATGATGGTCCGTTGATAGAAGAAGACGTGCCTACCTATATTGAAACCATGAAAAGATTAAGAGAATTACCTGTATCCGTTGTGCATGGTGGTCATGAGCCAAGCTTTGGTAGGGAAAGACTGGTTGAACTTTGTAATGCATTCTTAGCAAAAAGAGATTGTTAGATATAGTGCAGCTCATATTGTTGTTTTGGGATATTTCGAGCTGCCATAGTGACCGCTTTGATCAAGCATTTATTAATCTTATACTGTAAACTAAATATCTGAAGAAAAGGCCTGAGATAAACTCAGGCCTTTTTTGAAACTAACATTCAATCTCTACTTGTCCAATTGGGTGTGAACAGCAGGCTAGAATAAATCCGTCTTCGACATCTTCTTCGGAAATACCACCATTATGAACCATATGAACTTCGCCTTTGGTTTTCTTAACCTTACAGGTTCCGCAAACGCCAAAGGTACATCCTGAAGGGATATTCAGACCGGATGATCTTGCTGCTGCAAGAACGGTTTCTGTTTCCGGTACTTTGATCGTGACATCTGATGAGGTGAAGTGGATCTCTGCCTTGCTTTCATCATCTGGGATAACGTCATCTAAGTCAGGTTGTTCTGCTTCAGTTTTAACAGGTGCGCCAAAGCTCTCTTGGAAGTAATTATCCATGTTAAATCCAAGTCCAGTTAAAGCTTCACGAACCGCCTGCATGAATGGTTCTGGACCGCAACAATAAACTTCGCGATCAAGATAATCCTGCGCCATAAGGCCAAGCATAAGCTGGTTGAATTGGCCTTCATAGCCAGTCCAAGGGCTATAAAGGTCTGGTTCTTCAACAACGAATTTTAGGTCAAGGCCCGGTGTGCGGCTTGCCATTCTTTCTAAACCTTGTTTGAAGATAATTTCAGAAGGTCTTTTGGCGCAGTTGATAAAGACGATATCTAGGTCATGACCTTCATCCCACATATAGGTGGTCATCGACATCATTGGTGTGATGCCAGAACCTGCCGAGATAAAAAGATACTTTGATGCCTTGCTATCCGCGTTTGTGAAAACACCGGCAGGCCCCATAGCTTTCATACGCATGCCCGGTTTCAGGTTATCAAGCATCCAGCGAGTCCCAATACTACCTTCCTGAGCCTTCACTGTGACTGCAAGCAGTCCCGGACGGGAAGGTGAGGAGGAGATGGTATAAGTTCGATGAACGACCCCGCCCGGTTGATCCGGTGCGGGGATTTCCAATGTTACAAATTGGCCTGGTTTATAGTCAAAATACGCGCCACTTGGTGAGCGAAAACTAAAAGTAGCAGTATTTGGAACTTCTGGTACGACAGAAACGCATTCAAGTATTTCGCTATCTTTCCAGAACGATTTGTTCGCCATGTTCATTTGAATTACTCCGCAGCCAATGTGATTGGCGACAATCCTTTTTTAAGTTTTTTGCAATACCAGTCTACGAATTGGATAACACCGCTTTCTTGGGTCGGTGAATATGGTCCTGGTTCGTAAATTGGGCTATTAATACCTTGTTGGTTATCTTCAACAACGCGACGGTCTTCGTCATTTGTTGCTTCCCAAACCTCAGTCAAGCGTTTGATATCGTAATCCACACCTTCAACGGCATCTTTGTTAACAAGCCATTTTGTTGTGACTTCTGTTTCTGTCGGACTTACCGGGGTTACACGGAAGACGATAGAGTGATCAGGAAGGAAATGGTTCCAAGTTGTTGGATAATGGAATTTAACCAATGCGCCCGCATCTGGAAGAGGAATGCGTCCCAAAGGTTTTGTCACGGCTGGTTTTGTGTCCATAGTATAGCTTTGTGCGCCATCTTTTAATGGCATACGTGCTAGGCGATATTGTCCATCTTGGTTGATGTGGAATTTAGACGTTAATCCAACAGCTTCACATCGGTCAAAATGGGCCTGTAAATGTTCAGGTGCTTCATCACCTTCGACGCCAGTAATTGAAGGGTCATCGGAATAGGTGCGACACAATGCCGGATGGTTACCGCCACAATGATAGCATTCGCGATTATTTTCCCAAACAAGTTTCCAGTTACCGTTTTCGATAATTGTGCTTTCAAAAGCGACTTTGGCATTTTCCAGATCATGTGATTGCAGATAAGGTTCTGCGGCGGTTTTAAACTCTTCAAAATCTGGAGCATTATCGGCAAGGCAGATATAAACTAAGCCTGCAACTGTACGACAATGGACGGTTTTCAAGCCGTGCTGAGATGGATCAAATTCAGGTCCCATGTCACGTGCCCAAAGCAAAGATCCGTCCAGTTCATATGTCCATTGGTGATACGGGCATACAAGTTTAGGGGCAGTGCCTTTTGCAACTTTGCAAATTACGGAGCCTCTATGACGACATGTATTATGGAATGCGCGGATCTGTTGATCTGCACCTCTGACAATTACCACACTATATTCACCAACTTTATAGGTGACAAAGTTGCCGGTTTTTGGGATTTCACAACTTGGAATGGCGAATAACCATTCGCGATAATGAATGTTTTCTAAATCCGCCGCAAAAATTTCCGGGTCGGTGTAGAACGGTCGCTCCAAAGAATGATTCGGCTTCCGTGTATTTAACAAAGACAACATATTAGGTGTCGTATTCATAATAACCCTGCTCCTCAAAAAAGGTCGTTATGAATTACGGATTGGCTTTATTCATGGTGGGAACAGGGACCGAAAATGCTGCTGCCTAGCATTTTCATCGGTACCTATATCTCAGCCAAATCGCCCGCCGCAATTCTGTGGACTGTTACATCTAGGCTGGTTTCCGGGCTTAAAGAGTGAAGTGTTACGCCTCATATTTGAACAACCTTCCCGGGCGGCTAGACCCAGTGGTATATTGTTCAAACTACACCTTATTACCGTTGCGGGGGCAGCACTGGATTCAATTACTTTCACCAGTTTCCCAATTATCTCCACCCAGTTTTTGATCAGAAAACCGAATGGGGCACCAAAATGTAAATCTTGATCTCTCAAGATGGGCACACATTACCAATTTTTGTCTGAAGCATATTTCAATTTGCGCCAAGTTAAATTAATCTCGCGACGAAGTAATATTATTTTGAGAAAAAGTAATAGGCAGAATTTTAAAATTTGGGTCTTGTCGTAGTATAGGGTTAATAAAATTTGAACCAAACAAACTAGGGGTGGATAAATGAAGATTACAGTTGTTTCTGGAAGTATTCGCGAAACGTCGCAATCTGATCGTATAGCAAAGATTGTTCAAAACATCATTAATGAACTGGATATGGATGTGGAGGCGGATGTCGTATTTTTGAAGGATGAAAAGATACCGCTTTGGGATGAGGGGAAGTGGAAATCTGATAGTGAAATCACAAAACATTGGAAGCCAATTTCGGATAAATTAAAAGCATCAGATGGTTTTGTGATCGTGACACCTGAATGGGCTGGCATGGCACCACCACATCTTAAAAATTTTTTATTGATGTGTGAGGTCGGTGAGTTGGCCCATAAGCCAGCACAGATCGTTTCGGTAAGTTCAGGTATGGGGGGCGCTTATCCTGTCTCGGATTTACGCGTTTCAGGATCAAAGAATAATATGATCACATGGTTACCAGATCATATCATTTTGCGGAATGTTACAAATTTATTCATTGAAGACGAACCAACTGATCTGGATGCTGAGTTATTGGCACGTATTAAATATAGTATGACTTATCTCGCAGCCACAGCAGAAGCATGGAACCCGGTTCGCGATAAATATCAAAATCGTAAAGAGTATAAATTTGGAATGTAACTATCATTGATTTTAGTTGGAGGGAGATTGATTTAGGTAACTATTGATAATGTCATCAATTTTCCCTTCCAATTTTAATTCAATGAATGTCTTGTTGAACTGATCAAGAAATCCACGCATTTTTGATGACTTGGAAAAAGCAAGAAAGGCAGGGTTAACGGTCACAGGGGTTGGTAGAGATATGATCTGATCATTGAAAATGGATGTTGATAGAATCATAGTCGCTGATAGTCGATCTATAAAAACAGCCTCTACTCTTCCGCGGGACAACATCAACAGTCCATGTTTATTATCACGAACTTCGAATATCCTAAATAATCTGGTTTTGCGCGCGAACTCAATTTTATCTCCGTAACTCCAGCCCAGATTGAGACCAACATTTTTACCCCTTAAGTCTTCCATAGTATTAAAGGTGAAAGTGTTTTTTATTGTTGTATAAATAAAGAGCTTTTCCGAATGTATAGGAATGGAAAAGTCATGTTTTTTTAATCTACTTTTTGTTTTGTATAATCCAGCAATCCCTGCTCTCCCTTTTTGAACCTCCTTAATTGCACGTTTCCAAGGGACCGCCTTAATCTTTATATTACTCTCCATTCTATTAAAGCTGGCCTGAATCAAATCTTTATAAAGACCCAAAGGATAATCAACTTCTCCATACATATATGGGGCATATGAATTATCTATATACACAATTTCTGGATCACTTTTAGCGCATGCCAAACTCATAAAAGTATAAGAAAAGTACAAGAAAGATAATATACTGACCAGATTGTGGATTCTTATGGCAAAAAGTCTCACTTCAGTTGTCTCAACTCTAAAAACTGTTATTACCCTTATTAATTGTAGGGATGATACTGACTTTTTGATTATTTTGAAAGAAGTGATCCAAAAAAAATGGGTATCAATCATAATGATCGATACCCAACAACTTGTTCAATAGTGAACAGAGTTAGAGCCTTATCTAAGACTCGCAGGAAAAGGTAAGTTTCATGCCATTTGACGGGCAATAATAATTTTTTGAATATCGGATGTACCCTCATAAATTTGGCAAATTCGGACATCGCGATAGATTTTTTCAACCGGATATTCACGTAAATATCCATATCCACCTAATGTTTGAATGGCTGCTGAGCATACTTCTTCGGCAATTTCAGAAGCGAAAAGTTTTGCCATAGCGGCCTCTCGTAAACAGGGAATACCAGCATCTTTCATCCGTGCGGCATGTAAAATTAACTGACGCGCAGCTTCAAGCTTTGTATCAGCATCAGCAAGACGAAATTGGACGGCTTGATGTTCAAAGATAGGTTTTCCAAAACTTGTACGTTCTTTAGAATAGGCAAGCGCATAATCAAAGGCTGCTTGAGCCATGCCAACAGATTGAGAGGCAATGCCAATGCGTCCTGTTTCTAGGCTGCTTAAAGCGATACCATATCCTTGGCCTTCTTTACCTATAAGATTTTCATCAGGCAAAAACATATCATCAAACTGCAGGGCGCATGTGTCAGACGCCATCTGGCCCATTTTTTCTTCAACACCTGCAATATTGAACCCTTTTATATCATTGCGGGCATAAAAGGCACTTAATCCTTTTTTGCCTGCTTCTGGATCAGTCACGGCAAATAGGATCGTTGCTCCACCAATACGGGCCGAAGAAATGAATTGCTTTGATCCATTAATAATGTAGCCACCATCCGTTTTAACTGCACGCGTGCGAAGTGCGGAGGCATCTGATCCGGCATGTGCCTCTGTTAAGGCAAAACAACCAATGAACTCTCCACGCGCGGCAGGTTTCATCCATTTTTCTTTTTGCGCATCACTTGCAAATTTATCAAGGATCGCAAGGAAAGGTGCATTATGAACGGATAGCATTGTGGAAACCGCACCATCCCCAGCAGCGACTTCCATTAAGGCAAGTGCATATGAAACATAATCAGCACCTGCGCCATCCCATTCTGGATCAATTGTCATACCAAGGAAGCCAAGTTCTGCCAGTTGTCTGCGGACAGATTCTTCAATTTCATGATTTTCTTCGCGTTCAACGGCTTTTGGTTTTAAGATATCATTTGCAAAGTTACGTGCCATGTCCTGAATGAGTTGTTGTTCTTCTGTCAGCATTATGTGCCTCCTTTGGCTTCAATCAGTGACTATACGCGTTCAATCGCAACAGCTGTACCTTCACCACCGCCAATACAAACGGCAGCAACACCACGCTTTTTATCTTCTACCTCTAAAGCGTTAAGTAATGTAACGAGAATACGTGCGCCGGATGCCCCGATTGGATGACCTAATGCACAGGCACCACCATGGATATTTAATTGATCTCGGGAAACGCCTAATTCATTCATAAAGGCCATCGGCACAACTGCAAAGGCCTCATTCACTTCCCATAGGTCCACATCTTCAACGGACCAATCTAACTTTTCCAGAAGTTTTTTTGTCGCAGGAACTGGCGCAGTAGAAAACCAGCCTGGCTCTTGTGCATGTGATCCATGTCCCATGATTTTTGCGCGAATTTTATAACCATGTTTTTTAGCGACAGATTCCCGCATGAGAACTAGCGCGGCCGCACCATCAGAAATGGAAGATGCATTTGCAGGTGTCACCGTGCCATCTTTGCGGAAGGCAGGTTTGAGATGTGGAATTTTTTCCGGACGTGCATTACCCGGTTGTTCATCTTTATCCACGATTGTTTCGCCTTTGCGGGTTTTAACCGTGACAGATGTAATTTCATTTTTAAATTTGTCACCGTCCTGCGCGGCTAACGCATTACTTAAGGACTTTAAGGCATATTCGTCTTGTTGTTCACGGGTGAATTGATATTTATCTGCGCAATCTTCGGCAAATGTGCCCATCAGGCGGCCTTTTTCATAAGCGTCTTCCAGGCCATCAAGGAACATATGATCAATCACTTCACCATGTCCAAGGCGCGCACCACTGCGCATCTTAGGTAGTAAATAAGGAGCATTTGTCATGCTTTCCATGCCGCCAGCAACAACGATTTCACCATTATCTGCTTTAAGCTGGTCAAAGGCCATCATCACAGTGCGCATGCCAGACCCGCACATCTTATTTAGAGTATTCGCAGGTGTCATATCTGTAAGGCCTGCAGCAAAACCTGCTTGACGCGCAGGTGCTTGTCCTTGGCCAGCGGGTAATACACAACCCATATGTAATTCGTCTACAAGCTTTGGATCAACATCGCTTTCTTCCAACGCGGCTTTGATCGCTGCTCCACCAAGTTGAGATGCAGTAACATCCGAGAAGTCGCCTTGCATACCGCCCATTGGGGTACGCTTCGCGCCTACAATTACGATTGGATCATTTGCTTCAGCCATGGTTCTTCCTCATCTGAGTAGCTTTTGTTATGGCGAGAGTATACGCCAATATTTACATTGATGTGATTGCTAATTTAATAAATAGAGTGCTTTACGTTAACGTAAACGTCAAGTAAAAAGAGTTGTGAATTATTGCAATGCAATAAAGCTAAAAATAGCTAAGTCCGTGTCGTGTTGGTATTTTGACATTGATTGAGATACTCCTTGTATAAATTTTCATAAGCCAAACTGACCAAACAGTTTTATAAAGACGCTAATGAATCTTATAAAAATAAACCTTTTACAGGGAGATAAAGATGAAACTATTACGTTATGGTGATGCAGGGCAGGAAAAGCCTGGCCTTCTTGATGTTGATGGCAATATTCGTGATTTGTCCAGAGTGGTAGATGACATCGATACCAAACTGTTATCAGATTTTTCTGTGTTGAATAATGTAAATATTGCCAATTTACCTGTGGTCTCAGGCGAGCCACGGATTGGAGCGCCTGTATCGGGTGTTGGGAAAGTTATAGGTATAGGGTTGAATTATTCCGATCACGCGGAAGAGGCGGGGATGGATGTGCCGTCTGAACCTATCATGTTTATGAAGGCTACGTCGTCTATTTGTGGGCCCAATGATCCGGTTATTATTCCACGAGGATCTGAAAAAACTGATTGGGAAGTTGAGCTTGGTGTCATTATTGGCAAAGGCGGCAAATATATTGAAGAGAAAGATGCGCTGGATGCTGTTGCTGGCTATTGCGTGATTAACGATGTGTCTGAACGCGCCTTTCAAATAGAAAGACAGGGCACTTGGGATAAAGGTAAGTCAGCTGATCATTTCTGTCCTATGGGGCCATGGCTGGTGACTGTTGATGAAATTGGTGATCCACAAAACAAAGATTTGTGGTTGGATTTAAATGGCATTGCGACCCAGCGAGGCAACACTAATAAAATGGTATATGGCGTCACGTATGTGGTTTCATATTTAAGTCAGTTTATGACATTGCATCCGGGTGATGTGATTGCGACAGGCACGCCACCCGGGGTTGGGATGGGGATGAAACCTCCTATGTTTTTGAAGGTGGGGGATGTGCTTGAGTTAGGTGTCGAAGGTTTAGGTCGACAGCGACAAGATGTGATCGCGGATTGAACGATACTTAATTATGAAAGAGAGAAACGCCGATGTTAACACTCAATGAAAAACGGGCGCTGGCGTTGAATGCTTTTCTCGCAGCAATTAAAGCAGCAGATCCAAAAACGGCTATAGAGACGCATCTGTCAAAATGGCTGGAAGAAGAGGGCGCAAATGTATCTTCAATTATTCCTATAGCTGTTGGTAAGGCTGCTATTCCATTGATGCAGGGGCTTTTATCTGTCATCCCATCTGAGAGGTTGAGGCAAAAAGGTTTGGTGATTACCAACCGCGAAAATCAAATGAATATTGATGGCGCAGAAGTTCTGGTTGCTAGTCATCCTTTGCCAGATGAGCAAGGACTAATGGCAACACAGAAGCTGATCGAAATTATTTCTAATGCGTCTGATGAAGATCATATCTTATTTTGCGTCAGTGGTGGTGCTTCCGCTATGTTGCCAGCACCTTTAGGCGGTATTTCGTTAGCAGATAAAATTGCTACGACCGATCTTTTACTGGCGAGCGGCGCTGACATCGTTTCTGTGAATACTGTCCGCAAACATCTCTCAAATATAAAAGGCGGTGGTGTTGTAAAGTTGGCTGCACCTGCAAGGATAACATCGTTTGTTTTATCGGATGTAATTGGTGATGATTTAAGTGCAATTGCTAGCGGACCCACAGTGGCAGATGAAACCACATTTCAGGATGCAGAAAGTATTTTAAGACAGTTTAAAATTTGGGACAAAGTGCCTCAATCAGTCCGTGATGTTTTAGGGGCCGCGGCTGAAGAAACATTGAAACCCGATGATCCGCGTCTATCCCTAACTCAAAATCATTTGATTGGTTCAAATGCGGTTAGCGTTGAAGCTGCAAAGAACTATCTCTCAGAGGCTGGGGTAGAACTGCTTGAAACGCTCTATCCTTTGGAAGGAAATGCAAGGGAAGAAGCTGTTGCACTGGTCTCAGCTGTCGCAGATATCCCGAGTACGGATCAGGTTAGTGCTTTTGTGACAGGTGGGGAAACAACCGTGAGCCTTGTCGGGGATGGCAAAGGGGGGCGCAACCAGGAATTTACATTGGCCTTTATGTTATACGCCATGGAAAAAAGACTTCCACATGAATGGGTTTGCTTAAGTGGTGGTACAGATGGGCGGGATGGCCCAACCGATGCGGCTGGTGGCCTCATAGACAAAGACAGTTTTATGCGTATGATGAAGAAAACCAGAAATCCAGTAGCTGAGCTTGAAAATAATAATGCTTATGAAGCGCTTAAGGCTTCAGAAGATTTAATTATGACAGGCGGCACAGGTACGAATGTAGCAGATATTCAGATTGTTTTGATTTAAGCGTCACTTTTGTTTTTGATATAATCTCGTGTAGCTTGCATGAAGGCTTTGATCGCACCCAGATGTGCACGGTCTTTCATGCAAACAACTGATTCTGTAAGGAGCCGTGTGCAATCTTCAATAGGGATTGCTTTAAGGCGACGGTCATAGCCAAATTCCGGTTGGGTCACAAAACCGACACCGATACCTGCGGCAACTGCATCTTTTAAGGCCTCTAATCCATCCACATCCATCACAACTTTTGGTGTGATTCCTTTATCTGCAAATTCCTGTTTGATGGTTTGAATGGTACGTGAACCGCCTTCACGGAATACAAGTGCTTCTTCACGTAGATGTTCCAAGGTAATGCTATCATATTGGGCAAGTGGATGGCTGTTTTCAACAAAGGCAACCAATGGGTCACTGCGTAAGGGAATGAATTCAAGGCGATCATCACCCGGAGGTTCCGCCAAGACGGCTACGTCGGCCGTAAAATCAAAAATCTGATAAAGTGCGTTTTGTGAGTTAGCAACTTTAAGAGAGACAGAAACGCCGGGATGTTTTCTGCGAAAATCCCCAACAGTCTGTATGATATGTAGAGGTGAGTCCGCGGTAATGTTCAAATGACCCACACGCAGCTTTTGGCTTTCAGACAGTAACTCAATTGCCTGTTTTTCATATTCAAACTGGCGTTTTGTGATTTCAAACAAGGCTTGGCCTAATTCGGTTGGTGTTACCAGGCGTTTATGACGATTAAAAAGTAAGATACCAAATCGTTCTTCTAATTTACGAACCTGATCAGAAATCGCAGGTTGTGTAAGGCCTAACTCATTGGCAGCTTTGGAAAAGCCCCCATAAGTGGCAACTGCATGAAAGGCACGAAACTGGGCATAATACATGGCGTTATCTCTTACATATTTGTGTCACATAATTCTGCTATAAACATACCTACTTTTGCATAAGTAAAACTTATTAATTTGATATGAATTAACGATTTGAATTATTATTAGCGATATGCGAAATAATGTCCAGAAGATAATTTTCAGAAGTTACATGCCTGATTTGGGAAAAACAGATGACGAAACAAACACCACGTGAGAACGGTCCATTTGCTGATTTAGCATCTGCAGGTACAGAACCTGCATTGTTAACACCCGGCCCTTTGACAACTTCCATGCGTACAAAAGAATCCATGCTTCGGGATTGGGGGTCTTGGGATGATGACTTCAAAGCTATCTCCAAGGAAATCCGTATCCGTTTGGTTGATATGTGTGACGGTGGTGAAGATTACGATTGTGCTTTGATGCAAGGCAGTGGGTCTTTCTCAGTTGAGGCAATGTTATCTTCCTTTATCCCAAAAAATGGAAGTAAAACACTATTGTTGATGAATGGCGCATATGGTCAACGTTCCAAGAAAACAATGGATTATCTTGATCGTGATTATGTGGAATTGGACAAAGGTGATTACTTGCCGCCAATGCCAAATGAAGTCGCGGATATTCTGGATAGTGATCCGGCAATTAGCCATGTGGTTCTGGTTCATTGTGAAACCAGTTCCGGCATTTTGAATCCATTAAAAGAAATTTCTGATGTTGTTGTGGCTAAAGGTCGCAAGCTTCTGGTCGATTCAATGTCTGCATTTGGTGCTGTGCCATTATCCGTTAAGGATATCCCTTTTGAGGCTATGGTATCTTCTGCCAATAAATGTATCGAAGGTGTGCCGGGTTTTGGATTTATTGTGGCAAAGAAATCAGCGCTGGAAGCGGCAAAAGGAAATAGTCATTCTTTGGCCTTGGATGTCCATGATCAATGGGCGCATATGAATAAGACAGGTCAATGGCGTTTCACCCCACCGACCCATACGGTTGTGGCATTTCTAGAAGCGCTTTACCAACATGAAGAAGAAGGCAATGTGGAAGGTCGTCATGGCCGTTACCTAAATAACCGTCAGGTTTTGGTTAAAGGTATGCGCGAATTGGGCTTTGAAACATTATTGGAAGACCGTTGGTTATCGCCAATCATTACAACTTTCTTTTGTCCAGCTCACAAAAATTTCGATTTCGCAACTTTCTATGCAGAAATCAAAAAGGAAGGTTACATCATCTATCCGGGTAAATTAACCGTGGTTGATAGCTTCCGCGTTGGCAATATTGGCCAACTTTTCGAAGAAGATATGAATGGTGTTCTGGCTGCCATGAAAAAAGCCTGCGTTTCTATGGGGGTGGACGATTGTTCCCCACCTGCGGAAGCTCTTGAACAACGCAAGCTGCAAGCTTGATTAAATAAACTAATGGATTTGAATTAAAGGATAAAACTATGTCTGAGAAACCAGCTTCTGTATCTGTAAATGGTCGTGATTATAAATGGCCGTCCCGTCCGGTTTGCGTTGTATGTATCGATGGTTCTGAGCCAGCTTACATTGAAAAAGCAATTGAAATGGGGGTGATGCCTTATATGAAAGAAGCTTTGGCAAAAGGCGCAGACCTTCGTGCGGATTGCGTAATCCCAAGTTTCACAAACCCAAATAATATGTCTATCGTGACAGGCCAGCCACCAAAAGTTCATGGCATTTGCGGTAACTATTTCTATGATATGGAAAACGATACTGAAGTTATGATGAATGAGCCACGTTTCTTGCGTGTGCCAACAATCTTTAAAGCCTTCCAGGATGAAGGTGCAAAGATTGCTGTTGTGACAGCGAAAGATAAATTGCGTCGTATGTTGGGTCATGAGTTAGATTTCTCCAAAGGGACAGCGATTTCCTTCTCATCTGAGAAATCAAATGAAACAAATATGGCGGAGCATGGTATTGAAAACGCTTCTGAGTGGTTAGGGCGTGAAGTGCCTTCTGTATATTCTGCGGAATTGTCTGAATTCATTTTTGCTGCAGGTGTCAAGCTTGCTGACGAATTCAAGCCGGATTTAATGTATCTTTCCACAACGGATTACATCCAGCATAAACATGCGCCAGGTACACCTGTTGCCAATGAATTTTACGCAATGTTGGACAAATACATGGCTCAGTTGGATGAGCGTGGCTTTGTTATCGGCATGACCGCCGACCATGGTATGAAGCCGAAACATACAGGCGAAGGTGAGCCTGATGTTATCTTCTTGCAAGATGTTTTGGATGAGTGGTTGGGCAAAGGTCAAAGCCGTGTGATCCTTCCAATTACCGATCCATATGTAGTTCATCATGGTGCACTTGGTTCTTTCGCCACAGCATATCTTCCAGAAGAAGGTCGTGAAGAAATTATCGCGAAACTAGCTGCGATGGACGGCATGATGGTTGCGCTAAATCGTGAAGAAGGCTGTGCAAAGTTTGAATTACCAGAAGACCGCACAGGTGACGTTATTCTCGTTTCCGATACAAATAAAGTATTAGGTACATCGGCTGATCGTCATGATTTGAGTGCGTTGAAGGAACCTCTTCGTTCTCATGGTGGTATTTCTGAGCAGCAAGTACCTTTGCTTTGTAACAAAGCAGTTGAAGGCATCACAGCAGATCGTCGTCTTCGTAACTTTGATGTATTTGATGTGGCGTTGAACCACGCTTCCTAAATCTCGGGAAGGAGAGAAATTATGCCTGCAAATTTTGAGGTAAGACATGAAGCCATGCGCATCGCTGGCAAGAAGATACTAACGGATGAACGTATTGATGTTTTACATCCATATGACAATCAGTTGGTCGGAACTGTCCCAAAAGGGAAAGTGGAACATGTTCGTGACGCTTTTGAAAAGGCTGCGAATTTTGAATCTAAACTAACCCGGCACGATCGTTATGAGATTTTGCAAAAGACAGCAGATATTCTTGTGGAACGTAAAGAATTGATTTCAGACGTGATTACTGCGGAATCAGGTCTTTGTAAAAAAGATAGTCTTTATGAAGTTGGTCGTGCCTATGATGTATTTAGCTTATCTGCGCGCTTATGCATTATGGACGATAGTGAAGTTTATTCCTGTGACATCACACCGCATGGCAAACAACGTAAGATTTTCACAACGCGTGAACCTCTTTCTGCAATCAGTGCGATTACCCCGTTTAACCACCCGTTAAATCAGGTTGCACATAAGGTTGCACCATCTATCGCAACAAATAACTGCATGGTGTTAAAGCCAACAGAAAAGACACCATTAACTGCGATGTTATTGGCTGATGTTCTTTATGATGCTGGTTTGCCGCCTGAAATGTTCTCTGTGGTGACAGGAGATCCTGCAGATATCGCGGATGAAATGTTGACCAATGAACATGCCGAATTGGTGACATTCACCGGTGGTGTGCCAATTGGTAAATATATCGCCGAACATGCAGGTTATAAGCGTAAGGTCCTTGAACTTGGTGGTAATGACCCGTTGATCGTTTGTGCGGATGCGGACTTGGATAAAGCGGCTGAGCTGGCTGTTGCAGGTAGTTTCAAAAACTCTGGTCAACGCTGTACAGCGGTGAAACGTATCTTGGTTGTAGAAGAAGTTGCAGATGAATTTGCGGCATTGGTGGCTGAAAAAACCAAAGCGATAAAATATGGCGATCCATTTGATGCGTCCGTTGATATGGGAACTGTGATCACCGAAGATTCTGCAATTCTGTTTGAAAATCGTGTGAATGATGCTGTTTCAAAAGGGGCCAAGTTGCTTCTTGGAAATGAACGTCATGGGGCTTTGTATTCCCCAACTGTGGTGGATCATGTTCCTTATGACTGTGATTTGGTACGTGAGGAAACATTCGGTCCGGTTGCGCCAATCATTCGTTGTAAAGATATCGACGATGTAATCCGTGTTTCCAATTCTACTGCCTTTGGCTTGTCATCGGGTGTCTGCACTGATGATTGGCCAACAATCCAACGTTTTATTAAAGAGCTGAAAGTTGGCACTGTGAACGTTTGGGAAGTTCCTGGTTACCGTATTGAGATGTCTCCATTTGGCGGCATTAAAGATTCTGGTCTTGGGTATAAAGAAGGTGTTTTGGAGGCAATGAAAAGTTTCACCAATGTGAAATCCTACTCTCTGCCTTGGGTGTAATTCAATAACGACCCATTAGGTTATCCTGAGACTTGGCTTTGTAGGAAAGCCAAGGTTTCAAATAACTGGGCTGTTCTCTTTGGAGAGGCAGCCCATTTTTTTTTACTCTTGTATATATGTGAATGCTAATAAATAATAAGGAGCTAGTTACGAGGGTAAAGATGGCGGTATGCGATGTTGCCATAGAGAGAGTCTTAAATCATCAGTTGATGCAATTGTATAATTATTGGCTTTCTATTTCTGATGGGGGAAGTTCTCTTCCTCCTAAATCTTTCTTTGATCCAGTTGATCTACCAAAATTACTTTCCTCCCTTATCATGGTAGAAATGCGCCAAGAGGGCGATGGTGAACCACGTGTGTTTTATCGTCTGGTGGGGTCTGACATGGTGCGCAACTGGGGGGCGGATAGTTCCGGAAAATACTTAGATGAATTAACGGACGGCAAATTTACCGGTTATTTAAACTCTCAATACCAACAAGTTGCGCAATTGAAGCGGCCGTTATATTGGCATTATCTTCTTCGTTGGGAAGATGGACATTTATCAAATAATAGCCGACTTTATATTCCATTCTCGTCCGAAAAAGATCCCAATAGGGTCTCTACAATCATCGTTGGTCAAATCATTCGACATGATACTAAAATTTTGATGGAACCTATGTCGCCTCATGTGAAAGATCTGGAAGTGATTGAGTTAGATTTTCAAGAATTTTAGAGAATAAAAAAGCCCCTGATTACGGATAATCAGGGGCAAACTTACAAGGAGTAAGACTTAAAATTATCTTACCTCCTGCGCCACGCTTGGAAATGGCGTTGCATTAGATAAGAAGAAATTGCATGAATGATTCTTGCACAGATACAGGTGTAGGCAATCATCATTGCCATAGCCGCAGCCGGAGCAATATCGCCCGCATCATCCATGTTTAAAACGGCAACAGATGCGAGTGTCGTGTCTGAGGAATACAAGAATACAACCGCGGATACGGTGGTCATCGCATTCAGGAACAGATACATGGACACATCCAAAATTGCTGGTGAACATACAGGTACAGTCACACGTCCGAAGGTTTTATAGAATGGCGCCTTCAAACTTGCTGAAACGGATTCAAATTCGTTATCCATTTGTTGTAAGGCAGTCACTGAGGTCAAATGACATACAGTGTAAAAGTGAGTAATCGTCACTAATACAAGGATCGCCATTGTGCCGTAAATCATCTCTCCAAGCCCATTCCATGGGGCATTGAAGAAGAAGATATAGGCAAGACCCAATACCATACCTGGTACCGCAAGTGGGACAATGGCAATCATCTGAAAGATGCCACGTCCAATTTCAAAACCACGTCCTTTTTGTACAAGATATGCACCAAAGAAAATGATGATTGTACCAAAGAATGCGGAATAGAGAGACATCTCAATAGAATTGTAGAAAGCTTCCCAGCCGCCACCGTCCATGAGATCGAAATCATAGTTGGCTAAGCTTAATTCTAGATTATAAGGCCAGAATGTTACAAGAGCAGCATATTGCGCCATACCGATCATACCAATGATGATCGCTGCGATCGCTAGGCAAAAACCAAAGAAGAACCAGTCACGTTTTGCATCTGGTTTCGGGATCAAAACCACAGCTTTCGCAGATAGTAATGCGACTTGTTTCTTTTGTACAATACGATCGACAACGAATGCTAGGACTGCGGGTGCTAGAAGAACGACGGATACAACAGCACCCATCTGGAAGTTCTGCTGACCAATTACCTGTTTATAGATATCTGTAGCCAAGACGTTAAAGTTACCGCCAATTACTTTGGGGACACCGAAATCTGTGAAGACAAGTGTGAAGACAACAAATGCCGCACTTATCAAACCATACTTCGCGCCCGGTAGAGTTACAGTAAAGAATGTCTTGATCTTGCTTGTACGTAACGCATCTGCTGCCTCATAGAGGCGGGCATCAGCAATGGATAGGGCGGTAATGATAATCATCAACGCATGCGGGAAAACCCAATAGCTTGAGCCAATCACGACGCCAATCGGGCCGTAAATAGATTCGCCCATAAGCATGTCTTTTGCGACACCTTGATTACCAAACCAATATACCAATGAAATACCGGAAAGCAGAGATGGTGTCAGAAGGGGAATTAAAGCAATGAGTTTAAAGAACCACTTAAACGGCATACATGTGCGCGTTAATGCGTATGCGTACATGAAAGAGACGGATAAGACAACGACTGACGCAATGATTGCGATATATAAACTGTTGAAGATAGAATTAAACAATGCAGGCGTTGCGAAGAATTCGATATAGTTGGCTAGACCAACAAAAGCGCCATCGTCATTCTCGAAGGATTTCGAAAGCATTGTGAAGAGTGGCAAAATGATACCAACAACCAGCAAGATACCGATTGCGATCATTGCTATACGCATGATCCAATCATCACGACTGACTTTTGGTTTTACAATTTGAGCTTTATTTTCTGTCATATCTGTCATGGCTCAGCCCTCGACCGGAAACAGACGAATATGTTTCTTAGGTAAGCGAACTTCAATCTCATTCCCAACAGCTAACTCAATACGTCGGGACAAGTTGATGGAGAAATCAGCTTCGATTGCGTTGCCACCTAATGGGCCGCCAGTCAGTTCCGCACGGAAGAAAGAGCCTAAGAATTCAAGATGTTTAATAGTAACGTGCATGCCATTATCATCGCGTTTTCCATCTTCAATCGCCACAATATCTTCTGGGCGAATCGCGACATGAATTCTATCACCAGTTTTAAAATCTATATCTTCCTTTACAGAAAGTTCACAACCACCAACATTAACTTTGTGATCGCCAATTACTTCTCCTTCCATGAAATTCATGGTTCCAATGAAGTCTGCAACAAAAGCTGTTGTTGGGTGGCGATAAATTTCCATCGGGGTACCGATTTGTTCAATAACCCCATGGTTCATCACGACGATCCGGTCCGCCATTGTCAAAGCCTCTTCTTGGTCATGGGTTACCATAATGGTTGTTACGCCCAATTTTTGTTGAAGTGACTTAATCTCGTGGCGCAGGTGAGTACGTACGCGTGCATCCAGAGCGGAAAGTGGTTCATCAAGTAAAAGTAAGCCAGGGTTTGTTGCGATCGCACGGGCAAGTGCTACGCGTTGTTGCTGGCCACCGGAAAGTTGTGCCGGATATTTATTACCTTGATCAGGAAGGCCTATCGTATCTAGAAGTTCATCTACACGCTTTTCGATTTCAGGTTTCGGCATTTTGCGATTTTCAAGGCCATATGCAATATTTTTGCGAATAGTCATATTCGGAAAAAGTGCATAGGATTGGAATACGATACCAAAATCACGCTCGGAAGGTGGTAAAGCAGAAATATCCAGACCAGCTTGATTAATGCTGCCTGTTGTTTGAATGTCCAATCCGGCAACTGCACGTAATAAAGTTGTTTTACCGCAACCAGATGGGCCGAGGAAACAGACAAATTCACCTTCATTCACGCTCATGGATACGTCGTTCAGAGCGGTAAAATCACCAAAATTCTTCACAACGTTATCAATTTTTAAGTAAGTCTTTTCCGACATTTGTTTTTCTCCCCAGCTTCCAGTCGTCCGCTGATCCATACGCCAAGATTATAAATGACGCGATGATATTATTATAACTAATGGTTTCTATGATTATAACTAATAGAACCCTTGTAACGAATGACCCGAGGTATCCATACAGATACCTCGGGCCTTTTTCCAACTTACGTTAGATTATTCGCATTCGCTGAATTTGCAAAAAGATTATTTTGCTTCAGACTTGGAATCGTAACGTTTTTGCCACTCTGCCAAGATGTCTTTGCGATTAACCGCAGCCCATTCGAAATCGTTGTCGATCATAGCATCGCTTAGATTTGCTGGGAAGTGTTCAACAGGTTTCGCAACGCCAGGATAAGCAACTACCGCATAACCTTTGTTATACATTTCGTTTGCTTGTTTGGTCACTGTGAAGTCTACAAGCTTTTGAGCTGCTTCTAACTTCTTTGTGCCTTTCACGATTGCTGTCGCTTCCATGTCCCAGCCAACGCCTTCGGATGGAACAACGATATCAATCGGTGCGCCTTTAGCTTTGGACTTAGCACCACGGAAAGCAAAGCTGACGCCAATTGGTGTCTCACCAGAAGCGGCTTGTTTACAAGGTTTGGAGCCTGAATGAGTGTACCATGCGATGTTTTCATGTAGACCATCCATGAATTCCCAACCACCTTCTTCACCGAAAATTTGCAACCAAGAAGATACGTCAAGGAAGCCTGTACCAGAAGAGTTCGGGTTAGGCATTACAACATGACCTTTATATTCAGGCTTTGTTAAGTCTTTCCAGCTTGTTGGTGTTGCAAAGCCGTGTTTAGCTTGTTCTACTGTGTTCACACAAACAGCCGCAACCCATGCATCCATACCTGTCCAAGAAGGAGGATTGTCACCGTCGACAAATGCTTTGTCTAGCTTGTCAACACCAGCAGGTGCATAAGCTTCTAGCATGCCTTCAGATTTCAAAAGCATCAAAGATGTTGCTGCAAGACCCCAAACCACGTCAGCTTTTGGGTTTTCTTTTTCAGCAAGCAATTTTGCAGTTACGATACCTGTGGAATCGCGAACCCATTTGATTTTGATATCTGGGTTTTCTGCTTCAAAAGCTTTTTTGTACTTTTTCAAGTCTTCAGCTTCTACAGCTGTGTATACTGTCAATGTTTCCGCAGCCATTGCAGAAGTAGCCATTGTTGTCGCCACGGCACCGAATACAGCAGCTTTCAAGATAGAAGAAAATTTCATTTTATATTCCCTGTCTGTTAAGGATAACCGAGGTTATCCGGACTGATAAAAAAAGACCGACCTTTTTCGGTCTCTGGTCTAGTCAGAAAGCGTTACTTTGGAGTGACAGAAATGTGACAATTTTTTTACATACTCTTTCCGCATAAAACAGCGAAATGTAGGTTAAATATGAAGGATTTATGACTTTTATATGTCAAAAAAATTAAATTGTCCCATCTTCATCTGTTCTGTAACTTATTGTATTTATTTAATTTTTTGGCAATATTGTCCGGAAGTCAATATCAATTGCAAATGAAGTCTAACCTGAAAAAAC
>NZ_SMMC01000214.1:0-38245 GCF_009711445.1 Curvivirga aplysinae
GAAGATTGAGTTGTAACTCTAGTAATGGAACAAAAAGTGAATAAAAATACATTTTCTCTAAATTCAACATTGGCAAAAGATAGTCCAGCTGATCCAGAAGATACCTTAAATGTGAAAAGGAAGCTTCATAAATCTGGGTTTATGGATATGCCCTCCTATGGTCTGGATGATATGCCGGATCAACCGATGTTTGATGGTATTAAGAAATTTCAGGCCGCCAAGAAATTAAAAGTCGATGGCGTGATGAAGCCGGGTGGTGAAACTGAAAAGTCAATGCAATCCCATCCGGGAAAACCCGGCCCAGATTTACCTGTTGTTATGCCGGGACCAGGAGAAGGACAAGATGAGAATTGTACCGAAATTATACATCGTCTGCAAAGATCATATGAACTGAAAAAGGAATTAGATTTTAAGACTTTAGGCCTTAAGTCAAAGGCAGAAGCAAATATTTCTCAAGCGAAATCTGTGCGGGAGCTTGCGGGGCTTGCTTCTGAAGCTGATGTTGGCTTGAAGGCAGCCGCAGGATTGATTGGTTCTGAGTTACTGAAAAAACTATCAATGGTTATGGGGGAATTTGCAAATCGTGCAACTAAGCTAGGATTAATGCTAGCAATTGCAGATGCAATTTTAACGGAAACTGGAGTTATTAATAATGATATAGATAGTTATCGCAGGCAATTATCTGATGTAGAATCGGATATTGTCGAATTAACAAATAAGGCAATGCAATTAGGATGTAAGTTATAAATTGTTTGGGGTCTGCTGGGATTTATTTCAGCAGACCTCTATACCATTCGTAGATTTCAACACTATAATTTTTGATT
This sequence comes from Curvivirga aplysinae, assembly GCF_009711445.1. GTDB lineage: Bacteria > Pseudomonadota > Alphaproteobacteria > UBA8366 > Aestuariispiraceae > Curvivirga > Curvivirga aplysinae. Next base: position 825 of record NZ_SMMC01000214.1, read on the forward strand.
TTGTTATAGGTTCCGAATTTATTATAAACCTCATCAATATCTCTTAATACAATAGCGCTCCAATACTCTTCTTTAACTGAGTCTGGCTTATGAAGCTCATAAATATAAGCGAGACTTGCAGGTGCGACTTTGTCCCCATTTTCTGCAGAAAGTAAGAAATAATACTCTGCTTTATCAAAATCTTGACGATTGCAGTAATCCCAATAGTAGATATCACCTATAATAAAATATGCCCTACCAATTTCTTCGGTGTCTAAAGCGGATTCGGCGAGCCGCATAATTTCTTCACAACCAATTTCGTCTCTTTTATGATAAAAATGAGATTGTGCCAGATGTGCATTGGCGGCTTTGTTCCCTAAGTCACTTGCTTTTTGGTAATATTCTATAGAGAGCCAATAATCCCCTAAAGGATAAGTTGGGGATGAATATTTTTCCCCAAGTTGCATAGCAATATCCGGATCGGTTATATCTTCAGGAGACGGCTGCATGAATTGGGCAATCAAATAAATACCAACCAATGCAGTTGGAATAAGAATGATTGTAATTATGAAGCGTTTCAGCATGTTTTAAAATCCTAAGACATTTATCCTAAAGCCATAATGAAATGATTTGAGTTATCTTTCAATTAACTGTGGTCAGTGATGAAGATGAATGAAGCAGCAAGGTCATTCTTTGTCGGCAAGCGCAATATGAAAAGCTTCTCTTAGAATTGGCATGTCTTTTTCTCCATAGAATAGATAAGCGAAATTCATAACTATGAAATCAAAATCACCTTTATCAAGTGTGTTGAGCATGTTGAAAGCTTCAATGTAGATTTCTTTGGCATATTCGGGGTCGGCTGTAATACCAATTCCTTTTTCGGTTAAATAACCTAAATGAAAGACATCATATAAATATCCATTATTGGCAGCCCTTTCTACAATACCATACGTCATTTCCTCGTTCTTGGGTACGCAAACCCCTAATGCAAACATGCGTGCGAACCAGAATTCATCTTCATGAAGTTGTGAGCTAGTGAAATAGGTTTTTAAAATGTTAAGGCAATCTCCACGTTCTAAAAGGTCGTAATATGTTTGCCATCTCACATAGCCTGAACTGAATTTTGTTTTTTGAGCTGGGTCAGCGATATTATTTTTATTTTGAATTGGATAAAGATAGTACCCAATTGCACTTACCAAACAGAGGCCCATAACACCGAATATTTTGCGCATTTTCATCAATTCAGTCCAAGTTTAATTCTGTATAGAGATTTATGAAAGGAATTGAGACATTTTAATTGAATCGCGAAAATTTTAGAGAATATGTGCGCCAACAACATTTTCGCGGGATAGGTTTGCGTTCCGATCAGCTTTTGGCATTTCTTCAACGGGGCAAATTTGCCAGTTCCAAAGCTTATCGGGACGTGGCATTTTGACGCCATCTAGTGGATCAATGCGTTCTAATACACGACCCTGTAATATTTCCTTTGTCACCCATTGGCGGTCGCAAATTAAGAGTTTTATCGCCTTTTCAAATTTTAACATCCATTGAAGATGGGCTGCTACCATATCATGGCCAAATTTTGTAATGGCTTCATCATTATCTACCCCATGAGATTGGAGCCATGTGGTCGGGCTAATCGAAAGTTGGCTGGCGATGTTTAAGGAAACGACTAAGTCAATATCCGGAAATCCGTGATAAAGGCTTGGCAAACCAACAACAGGAATTTGATTTGGATCTTGGATTAATCGATCACAAAGTTCAGTGATGTCGCCTGAAAACAGAATAACTTTTTCATGTCCTATTTCTTTATGAAGTTTTTTCACCCGTGACTTCATGTATTTGGGGTGTACTGCATCTAAAAGAATGATCGTGTTAAAATCGTTTGCCAATTCTTCTAGTGGTAAATCATATCCGGGGCCTGATCCAACGATGAGCGCTGTGCGTTTAAGGGTGCAGGTTTTAGCGGCATCTCGAATAGCTTGTTTGGAATTTTCTAAATGGCTTGCCCAGGCGTCCTTACATCTTTCATAACGGGCCTCTATGCCAATACTTTCGGTGAGGTAACCAAGTTTTTTTGCCCATTTGGGGGCAGGGCTGGTGATATAGGAAAGTATTTCTAAAATCATGAGGCTGGTTAGATGTTATCACCACTGATCATCGCAAGTACAAGGCCTGCAGCCATAGCAGCAATCGCAAGATATTTTTGAGCCCGTATAAATTTCATGCCTGTTTCCGTATAAGCAAGGTCTTTATTTTTAAACATGGAATCTTTATGCACAAATTGAAGCCAATCTTTGCTGCGATGGCGCATGGCAAAAAACTGGCAGGCCACAGCTGCAAAGATAAACCCACCTAGCAAAATGAATAATGCGATTTGTGCAGGTGAGGAGACAATTTCAGTAGTTTCAGATGTCATATTTTGATCTTGTTTTAGTTATGGATGATACCTAACGATTGGCACCGGGAACCCATAACACATCATTCTTACCCTTGTCATTGCAATAACGGCTTAAGACAAAGAAAAGGTCAGAAAGACGGTTTAAGTATTTGACGGCTTCGGGGTTGATTGTTTCCTCACCCGCCAGCGCAACACATAATCTTTCTGCGCGGCGTGTAACCGTGCGCGCCAGATGCATATAAGCCCCGGCCTTTGTCCCGCCTGGTAAGATAAAACTCGTCAGGTCTGCAAGGTCTTCGTTGAATTTATCGCATGCAGTTTCGATGGCTTCCACTTGGGTTGCGGAAATACGTAGAGCCGCCGCAGCTTTTTCAGGGTTTTTTGCCTCGTCACCTTCTGGTCGACAAAGATCCGCACCTAAATCGAATAGATCATTTTGAATATTGCCTAAAAGGGTATCAATTTCACCTGTTGTTTGAAGACGTATTAAGCCAACACATGCATTGGCTTCGTCTACAGTGCCATATGCTTCTACCCGTAAATTGGCTTTGGACCGACGTGATCCATCGCCTAAAGATGTTTCACCTTTATCACCGCCACGAGTGTAAATTTTTGTTAAGCTGACCATAGATTTTTATACCTTATTACAGATTTTAGTTACCGCCGTTTTTCATCAGGTAAAGCCCCAACATAAACATAGCAATCGCAAAGGCTTGGGCGATAATGCGATAACGCATCAAACGATTAGACCAGCGGTCATTAAAATCACCACCACGCGCCATCGAAATAATGCCAATTGCAAGTATGGCAAGTGTTGCTATTAGGCCGATAGCCATCAAAATGGTTGCAAAAATATTCATGTATTTATCTACCTTTGTCCTTGAATACGTTTGGCATATAGGGACAGATTAAATCTATTTGGAATCTTTTTAAAATCTAGGTGCTTTTTTCATAAACCACAATGGGAAAGAAAGACCTTATTTAAGCGAGTGTTAGGAAATATCAGTTTTTCGCTGTCGGGCAGGAAATTGCAGGATATTAGATCGTCTTGGATAAGGATTTAATCGTTTGCGCCTTGCTTCTTCTTGTTCTTTAGCGAGATCAGAAAACAGCTGCCCAATGACCGTATGATCATTCATCGGGAAGCTTGCATTATAGCCACCATGATCGTAACGGATTGCACAGCAGGGGCGACGCCCCCAAGTTCGTAATCTGTTTATATCGCCATCTTTATGTCGCACGACTTTCTCCTCTAGAGGTAGTGATGGCATTCTATTGATTGTGGATCAAGTGCTTGTCTGAATTTTCTTGCCTAGCTACTTGTTCCGATATGGAAATAAAATTACAGTTGCGAATGGGATTTTTGATCTGGGATTTGGGGACGCTTCGTTCTAAAGGTATTTTATGACAGTTGTATTAGAGATCGTATTGCCAGTTTTTGGTATTGTGATGATGGGGTTCGGAGCCAATAAACTTGGTTGGTTTAGCGAACAGGCAGAGCAGGGTTTGACCACGTTCACATTTAATTTTGCGGCACCTTTAATGTTGTTTAATGTGATTTCCCAAGTTGATCTTCCATCCGATCCGCCGATTTCTTTATTCATAACATTTTATGGACCTTTGTTTACGGTTGCGATTTTAGGCTTTTTATCTTCACGATATATTTTTAAGCGTAATTATACGGTTCAAGTTATATCTGGTTTTTCTTGTGCCTTTGGTAATCTTCTATTGTTGGGATTGCCTTTATTCTTGTTGGCATTTGGTGAAGAGAAGATCTTGCCGTTTTTTATCTTGCTCTCCGTACATGGCCTAACATTGTTTACAATTGTGACAATATTACTTGAAATCGGGGTCAAAAAAGAAAACTCAGATAATTCAGGCAATAGATTGGCCAAAACCATTGTGGTTGCCCTTATCCAAAATCCGATTTTAATTGGGATTATTTGTGGTTTAACCGTGAATTTATTGCAAATTCCAATGCCTGAGGCCGTTTATACATTATCGGGATTGATGAAAGGGGCGATGATCCCGGCTGCTTTGTTTGCCTTAGGATCAAGTTTAACACGCTATGGTATTCGCGGACGTTTTTGGGAATCTCTATCAATTGTTATCTGTAAGATAATCATATTCCCGATCCTAGTTTACGTTGTTGGAACATATATCTTTGAGTTGGATTATTTTGTAGTGGCGTTATTGACCTTGATGGCAGCCCAGCCCCCTGGTGTGATGGGATATATGTTTGCGACAAAATATCATGTTGGTGAGGCGGTTGTATCAACCAGTATTTATGTTGCAGCTGTTAGTTCTGTTGTTACACTGACATGGCTATTATATTTCTTTAACGTCCGATAGATGGATTAAGACATGCCGGGATTTTATCGACATATCGAATTTGCCAATAATGCCGATATTACTCATTTTCTGCCTTATGTTTGGCAAGGAAAACGCATCGGGTGGATACGTAAAACAAATCTGGATTTCTTATCTGCCCATTCCGAAGCATTTAACATCCAATCAGATCAAGTTATCTTGGCACCTAAGATTGATACCTATGAAGGTCGTTCTAATGTATTACGCGATGCCTTAAGTGATCTGTATGACAAAGGCCAACTTGGGGGATGGTGGGATGAATTATATCCCTTGGTGCAAGCTTATGGACATGAACCTATTGCAGAATTAGAGCGCGGTGGTTGCCCATATCTAGGCATGCGATCTTGGGGGGTGCATATGACAGGATATGTAAGTAAACCTGACGGATTGTATTTATGGGTCGCGAAACGATCTATGAGCAAGCGCAATGACCCGGGTATGTTGGATAATATGGTGGCTGGTGGCCAGCCTCTGGGATTGAGCATAAAAGATAATATGCAAAAGGAATGCGAAGAAGAAGCGGGTATCCCGTTATCCTTAAGCCAACATCTGAAACCAGTTGGCAGCATTACATATTGCTATGAACATAAGCATGGGTTGAAGCCTGATCAGATTTTTAACTTTGATCTGGAACTTCCAGAAGATTTTATCCCTCAAGCAATGGATGGTGAAGTAGATAGTTTTACTTTAATGCCCGTTCACGAAGTAATGGAATTGATCAGTCAAACAGATGATATGAAATATAATTGTAATCTGGTATTTATCGATTTCTTCATCAGACATGGTTATTTACATGCGGATAATGAACCGGAATATTCAGATATTTGTCTAGGTTTGCAGCAATAATTACTGAAATAAGAAAATAAATTCAGAAAGGATCGAACAATGCTAATGCCGCCTTTTCATTTGGCTTTTCCCGTAAGTGATTTAGACGCAACGCGTGATTTTTACGTAAATGATCTGGGCTGTGAGATTGGGCGTGAAGACGTGAAATGGATTGATTTTAATTTCCATGGACATCAGATTTCGGCTCATCTTCGCCCTGAAGAAGTAGCTATTGCTCATACAAATTCGGTTGATGGAGATGAAGTGCCAGTACGTCATTTTGGTTTGGTTTTACAATGGGATAAGTGGGAAGAGCTGCACACGAGTTTAGAGGCGAAAGGGCGTGAGTTTCTCATTGAACCACGGACGCGTTTTGAAGGTCAGGCAGGCGAACAGGGTACTTTCTTTTTGCGTGATCCGTCAGGTAATGCGCTGGAATTTAAATCCTTTAAAAATATGGATCAACTATTTGCGCGTGATTAACGGTCAGGTTGCTTTTTTATATCAGCAACTCATAACAAACTATTGAGACCAAATGGTTGTCAGGTTGAATTTCATAAATTTAACATAATTCAGGGTTTGTATATCACCACCTTTTTATGTTTATAATGCTTTGGGGCCTAAATCTATTTCTCCGACGACACTGAAATATATCAGGAGGACTGACCAGTGAAGAAAATGAAAATTGCAACTTTAGTTGTTTTAATGCCTTTGGTGGCTGCATGTGCAAATCGCTTGCCTCATGTGGCTGAGAACCCACCTTCGTCCGGTGCATTCGAAAAGGCTTTGCATCAGGGATATGTGGGCTTGGCACAGGCTGAGATTGACGAATATGATTGGTCAGATGGTGGCAAATTCACCAAACGTGCTGATATGCTTTCTAATGGTAATATGGTATTACCTGAAGAAATCGCGATGCGTGATTTACCAGCAGATCGTGTAAGTGTTTTGACATCGTCCCGTGCACGTTTAATGAAGGCTATTGATGCTGGTCTAACATCTACATATCCAGATCAGCTTGCGCGTGCGCAAGTGGCATTCGATTGCTGGATGCAAGAGCAAGAAGAAAATCGCCAACCAGCAGATATCGAAGCATGTCAAAAAGACTTCATCGCAGCGATGGAAGAAGTTGAAGCTGCTGAAAAAGCAAAAACGGCGAAATCAGAACCTGCACCGACACCAGCAGCGGCACCTGCTCCGACACCAGCATCATTGCCAGAAGGTATCGCTATTTACTTCGATTTCGATAGTGCAAATCTAGGTGGGTATGGCAATTCCGTGGTTGAAGATGCGGCATCCGTATTTACTGATCTAGGCGCAACTTCTGTAACATTATCCGCTTATGCAGATCGTTCTGGTGATACAGCTTATAATGATGCACTTGCAGCGCGTCGCGGTGAAGCGGTAAGAGATGCTTTAATTGCAAATGGTGTAAGTGCTGATGCAATCACAGTTGAAGTATTAGGTGAGCGTGAGCAAGTTTTTGCAACAGAAGATGGTGTACGTGAAGCACGTAACCGCTCTGTATTGTTTAATTTTGCACGCTAATCGTTCAAAAAAGAATAATGAAATGAAAGGAAGGCCTTGCAGCCTTCCTTTTTCTTTGCGATTTTAAGAGATGATATAAACACAGTTGGAAGATAGTACCAATGGCAAGCGAAACCCAAAATACGGTCTTAAGCAAAATAATTAAATTGGCGGTGGCTAGTTTAATCGTAGGGTTTGTGGTGCATTTTTTTGGCCTGACGCCTGAACGTGTTTGGGAAAATTTAGGTGAAACCGTTCATGCACTTTGGGGAATTGTGCAAGGTTTCTTCACTTGGGCTGGTGATTACATTCTGACAGGTGCGCTGATTGTAGTGCCAATCTGGGCTATTGTGACGGTATTAAAATATGTTAACAACGCGATTTCTAATCGTAAGAAGTGATCAATTTTATCGTCCGTTTTTTTAAGACGCTTCACGTAATTTCATTCTAATCGGTCCGTCTTTATCACCATTCAACATTTGTAGTAATGCTTGATGACCTGACGTTTTGGCATCATTACTTGGTCCTTGCCATTGAATGGCTTTGTCATGCAGTAAAGCGATATGGCTGTATCTCTTTTCTAGATCGGTCATATCACCAGTCACCACTAATGCCGTAGCATTCGTCCGTTTTACTAATTCTTGAATTAGATTCGTAATTGCTAAAGATAAAATAGGGTCTAGGCCTGCTGTGGGATCATCCAAAATCAGAAAATCAGCTTCGGAAGCAATCGCACGTGCAAGTCCTACACGTTTTTGCATGCCGCCTGATAAATCAGATGGATAAAGCAAAGCTGTTTCTGGTTTCAATCCGACTTTACCTAAAATTTCTATCGCTTTTTCATAGGCCTGTTTACGAGATAGACTTTTATTTGAAATAGGGCGAAAGCATACATTTTCCCAAATCGTTAAGCTATCAAATAGTGCATTTTGCTGAAACAAAACACCAATTCTATCCATCATGCGAGCTTTGTTTTTGCGGCTTAGTCTGTTTATATTCTGTCCTTCAATAGTGACACTTCCACTATCAATTGGGTATAGTCCAAGAAGGCATTTCAATAAAACAGATTTTCCGGATGCGCTTGGGCCGATTAAAGCTGTAACGGCGCCTTTGGGAATAGCAAGAGACACATCCTTCAAGACTAAATGGTCACCAAATGACTTAGTCAAATTTTCAATATGAATGATGTTTTCTTGGGACATGAGACAGGCCTTAAAATTCGTTTCGATGAGTTTAACTGTTTCGTAAGGGGCGGGGCAAGTTTAGTTTTCGTCACGAAGATGTGGGGGGCGTTTCAGTTTTCGAATTTGAAACCGTGCAGGATGCAGTGCGATTAATTGATCCTTAGGTAAGGCGCATGGTTCCCCCGTCATCAGATCAGCCAGAACTTCTGCTAATAGAGGTGATGTTTGTACGCCACGACTGCCAAGTCCCGTCAGGCAATAGAGACCTTCATGGTATTGTCCTTCAGGATATCGATGAGATGGTTTACCATGATGAAGATCGCCATAGGCCTCTTCAAAAAATTCATAATCAGGTAACGGACCAACAATTGCCAGATGATCAGGGACCGTCGCTCTTAACCCTGCTCTGCCTGAAAATGTATTAAGTTCTTCTTCTAGGTCTAGATGTGGTAAAAACTTTGATACATTCTCTTTAATATCTAATCGGTCTTGTTCTCTCAGATGACGCCAGTCTGCCACTTCATCCGCATTTTTTTCCACAGGCGGGTTTTTGTCGAAATTCGCGTAGCTGGCACCTGCTACATGGAGTGGGATATCTTGCTGGTTTGTGGTGATATTCGCAGCGGGGCTGATATAGCCTTCAAATGCAATGCTGCAATTTAATTTACGACTTTTTTCTGTCGCTTTATAGTGAACAACTTGCCCTCGTTTTGCATGGAGAGGAACGTCCCAATCGGTCCATAGTTGATCCGCGTAAGGTCCATTTGCAAGAATGATAGCTGCATAATCTTCGGAGGTGAATTTCTTGTTATCTGCTAAGCCATGGAGCCGCCATCCGGTTTCAAGTTTTTCGATTCGTTGAATAAGATGGTTTGAATGAAAATTTTTATGATTTTGGGCAGCTGAGATTACCCAATCACGCGGGGAAACACATCCAGCATATGGAAAATAAAGCGCATCTTGCTCAATTGTGGTTTTTGCAATTTCGCTGGCTTTGGCAGCAGAAACGAATTGCATGATATTAGCAGGAAGGCGCGCCGCGTCTATAAGCGATTGGAAACGAAAACTTTCGTCTTCAGTTCTGGCCAATTGCAAGACACCTCGTTTGGGAAGCCAGACATTTTGTTTAAGACTTCCGGTTATGCCTGAATAATGTCGAACAGCATGTAAGAAGGCACTGGCATTAAATTTCCCGTCCAAGCTGTCCGCAGCAGTTAAGCGTGGTTGTACAAGGCCAATCAAATTCCCCGAGCCAACTGAAGCCGCTTCCGGTGCAGCTTCATATATATGCGTTTCAAAACCTCTTGCATTCAGGGCATGTGACGTCATGAAGGCAGCGATGCCACCACCAATTAAAGCGACTTTCTTCCCTGTTGATAGCGGCTGTGTTGGTGCGTACCAAGGTGTTTTATTGGACGAATTCTTTAAGATCTCTGAATTAAATGTGCCAGATAAGCATTCCCGTTTTTTGCCGAAACCGGGCCTCTTGGACATTTTAAATCCTGCGGCTTCAAGTCCACGACGAACATGTCCTGCTGCTGTGAAGGTGGCAAGCTTAGCATCTGGTTTGGAAAGCCGAGCGATTTCATTATAGAGATCTTCTGTCCACATGCTCTTATTTTGTGAAGGGGCAAATCCATCTAAAAACCAAGCGTCTACATAACCCTGTATTTGTGGGAACATTTCTGCGGCTGAACCGAAAAGAAGTGTGAGTGTCACACGCCCCTCATCAAATGAAATGCGATGAAGCCCTGGATGTATCTCTGGATAGGAAATACATAGCTTTTCCATATATTCAGAGAGTTCAGGCCAGGCTGATAAGGCTTTTCGAATATCTTCGGTCTTAAGTGGGAAAGCCTCTACGGACAGGAAGTGTAGGCGTTGGTCAGGGTTACTGGAAGCATTCCATTCCTTCCATAAGTTTAGGAAGTTTAAGCCTGTTCCAAAGCCGGTTTCTCCCACGACTAGACATGGTGCATTCTCCCATATCTTACTTTCCCCGATACCTTCGATAAACACATATCGACTTTCGGCAAGTCCATCCGTTGGATTAAAGTAAATATCGCCAAACTCTATGGATTCTGGCGTAATGCCGTCTTTCCATTTTAAGGTAGGAGATTGGAGTTTTTTATCTTGAGCAGAGGCCATGCTTATTCAATAGAAGATGTGGGGGCTTGTCCCTTGGTGTAGTGAATGATTTGTTCTCTGGAAAAAGCCTTACCATCATTTAGCAACTCTGCCATATACTTTTCAAGTGGTTCCAAGGTAACAGCGTAATTTGTTTTGTTTTCATAGTTTACGGCGGCGTTTATCCCAATGAGTGTGGCATAATTTTTATAAAAGATTGCAATCGGGCCACCTGAATCCCCTTCAACTAATTGGCAACTATGTCTCAAAAGCACCTGATCATCAGCAGACATTTTCAATCCACATTTGGTTTCAACTGTTAAGGCGTGTATGCGGTCTCTTGGATAACCGGCGACGAGAACTTTCCCACGTGAGTTGATCGTATCTCCTAAAGTTTTTGTATTAAATACACCCCAACCAAGATAACCCGTCTCTTTACCGATGGGGTCTTTCAACTTAATTAATGCCCAGTCATTTCGGATTTGATCACGGCTGACATATTTTCCCTTGGATTTAAATTTATTATTGCTAATGATTTCTATGCCAGTGGTATGAGCCAGAAATTTTTCTTTCTGATATCCTGCAGAAAAATGTACAATTTGGGGGTTCACGACACTATCAGTCAAAGGGTTGATCACACAATGTGCTGCCGTGATTAAGATATCTTCGGCAATTAATGTGCCTGTACAACTGGATCGATTTGAAAAGCCTGCCCAATTGACAGTGCCAATCGCACTATAGGGGTAGGATGTCGCATTTTTTATTTCACGATGTTTTGTCGTTGGAATATCTAAAGTGAATTCTGTGGCGAAAGCGCTGTGCACAAAGGTCAAACTTAAAAGGCTAATGGAAAGACAGAGTTTAATGGAAAATCGCATGAGACACCCTAACGTTGGAAATGCTATGAGAACTATAAGCGATTGTTTTTACTTGTCATGCGAAAATTGCTGAAACCGTAACCCCAGTCAAGTCAAGGGATGTTTCAAGACCACGCAACTCAACATCAATGCCGTTTTCTGTTAATCCATCTGCAGCTTGCTGGTATGCAAATTGTACGACAATGTCATTGGCATCTGATACATATAAGTCGGTAATGGCCATGTTGATATTGCCATCCGGAAGCGTTTCTGATGCTTTGACTCGAAGGTCATTTTGTTCAATAGCATCTAAAGCATCTGTATAGCCTAAACTATCCACACCGGAAATTAAAAGAGTCAGGCGCTTGGTTGACGTTTCGTCTTCTGTGTAAAAGGTATATCTGAGAGTAGGTTCATCGCCATCATAAGCATCTGCACGTTCACCACTGGTCGTGATGGATACTGTTTGATATTCTCCACGTGCTTCATAGGTGCCATTGTCATCAGCATCTTCTAGCTCAATGAAAGACAGATAATCTGTATTTTTATTATTGGCTGCTGTATAGGTGTAGTTAGCTAAATCAGAATATACGATTACAGTGTCTTTGGAGATTTCTGTATTTGTTGAGTCAGTAATTGTACCGACACCATCTGAACCAACTTCACTAAGCAAGCGTATCGCGAGATCAGTGGGGCTTCCTTGCGAATTTGCGAGAAGTAATTCTGCTAGATTAATACTTTCACCTTGAGCGAGGCTAATGCGTTGGAAAAATTGGGTGTTTAAGTTGTCATCTTCTACAACGCCATCATAAGTGGTTCCAAATGAATCTAATTCACTGGGACGATTGGTATAAGAAACAATCAGATTATCGAGATCCTTAGCCGTATAATTCACAGCATTTGAAACGATTCCTTGTGCTTGTTCAGAAAGCAGAATTTCAAAGGAAGTGTTACTCAAGATGCTTCCGGCAATATTGCGGATGGTCGGTAAGCTATCGATTAAGCCCTGATTGTTGAGATAGTCATAAGCACGTTGTGCAAGTTCTGTATTAGAGGACGCAGAAAAGCCTCCTTCGCCCACACCTGTGACTTGGGATGACAATAATAAGGTGTTTGTCAGCCCTATATCTACCGGACGATAGAATAGGGAAGGTGTGTCGTTACTATAACCGACAATCTGCCTTGTATCACTGACCACACCACCCTGAATGCCCGTCGGGTCCAGAACCGTACGGAACGCTCGCGATAGCGAGGATACGCCACTTTCTGCGAAGCCGGCGGCGGCTAACGTAGAAAAGATCGAGTTTTCCGAAAACACTGAACTGACGCCTGTATTAAGCGTCATCTCTCTCTCACTCTTGTCCAAAAATTTCGTATATGACAATTATCTTACGAAAAAATATAAGAATCTCCAAGCCTTATTTTCTGCGGAAGTTGGACAAAAAGAAAAGGCACCATATAAAGATAGCGCCTTTTCGAAACATTATGCGAAGATATTAAGTTTATCCACGTAAGCTTCCAACCTTATCAATAGAGGATGGCATTGCATGACCATATTGATCAATGATCGGGGTCAAGATACGTGTTACTTCTTCTTTGCCCAAGCTATCCATTAACTCACATGGGGCTTTGCCGAAGCGTAGTGCAAGACCTGCACCCATATCAATTTCACCAGCGGTGGCAACATTTTCATCCAAAGCTTGTAAAACTGGGAAGAATGCAGCGGCACGAAGACGATCAGCAACTACAGCATCATTTTCTGGGTTGCCTTCATCTGCATCATCAATTGCGTAATCTTCGCCTTTTGGCCCCTTGTCTTTAAGGCTTTCAGCAACGCTATAGAAGGCGCCATGTGGCGCTAGATTGGTCTGTGCATGGTACATTACGGAGGATTTTACCAAATTGGTGACCATCATTGGTCCTGCCGCAACTTCCATACATTCTTGCGCAACGCGGTCCAATTGTTTCGCAGATGCAATACCTTCATCCAACATACGCACAGCTTCATTTGCATAAGGGACAAAGAAACGATTGATCGCAAAACCAAAGTTATCGGAACAGGCAATTGGTTTCTTTGCTGTATTTTTACAGAATTCAAGGCAACGCGCAAAAACAGCATCATCCGTTTCTTCGCCTTTAACAACTTCTACGATTGGGTTGATGGCAGCAGGATTGAAATAATGTAAGCCTAGGAAATTATTAGGATTTTTAACTGTTTTTTGTAAGTCGGATACACGCAAACAAGATGTATTTGTGGCAATCACTGCATCATCAGGCATGATATCGTTTAATTTTTTGAATAATTCTTCTTTAACTGAAAATTCTTCAAAGATTGCTTCGATGACCAAATCACATTCACCACATTTGGCAAGGTCTGTTGTCCCTTCTACCAGAGACATTGCTTTTTCTACGTCAGCATCGGAAATTTTGCCTTTTTCTGCTGCCCGGCTAAAGAATTTATTCACAGCTGCAACACCGCGATCTACGCCTTCTTGTGCTGTATCAACAAGAATAACAGCAACACCTTGCTGTGCAAGATTAGTTGCAATACCTGAACCCATGGTGCCTGCACCAACAATCCCAACTTTTGTGAAACTCATCATTTTTACTCACGTCTTTATGGTTAACTTTTCAGCCGAGCCCTAAATAAGGCCTTATTCGGGTGAGGCATCATGACCAGTTTAAAAATTAATGTCATTGATGTTTCACTGAAATCAGCACTATATTTATGGAGAAATTCCCTGCTTCTTCGGAATTGTGCAATGCAACAATTTTGAAGTCAAGATTTGTGTGATATTTTAGAATTTCAAGAACCAAGATTTAGAGCTTTTGAATGTCCGACGCCAAAACGCAAGCTATGATGAAACAAGCCTTTTTGCTGGACCGCCAGGGAAATGGGTCTATGGCTGTTATGCTATGGCGTAAAATTCTTCTTGCTCACCCAGATCATGTGCCTTCGATTTACTATATGGCAGATGTGCTTTTTCGACTTGGTCGCCTTTCTGAGGCAGAAGCAGCATTGCGTGTTGCGTTGGAACGCGCGTCTGGTGAAGCTCATATTTGGGTGTTGCTTGGGAAGGTTTTGACTGACTGGGGAGAAGGCAGTCTGCGAGAAGCGGAAGAATGTTTCCATAACGCAATCGCACGTAATCCTGATAGCCCGGAAGGTCAGATTGGGCTTGGTGAATTTTATCTGTCACAACAACGGGTGATGGAAGCAATGGCTGCTTTTCAGATGGCTGCAGATAAAGCGCCGGATAATCCTAAAGCATTGCGTGGGCTTGGCGAGGGATGGTGGCAACGTGGTCAAATGGAAGAAGCGCTCAGATGTTTCCGTGAAGCGCATGAAAAGGCACCAGATAATAAAATGGTGGAATTGCGTTATGCGACAGCATTACTTTCAACAGGAAATTATCTTGAGGGTTGGCCAAAATTTGAAGCGCGCTTAAAGGAAAGGCGCGCCTTGCCGATTACCGATTTACCAATCTGGGATGGTACTGATTTACGCAATCGCGGTTTAATCGTGATATGTGAAGGTGGTTATGCGGAAACAGTTCAGTTTTGCCGTGTGGCAGGGCTTGTGAATCTTGTATTCCCTGAAGCAAAGGTTTCTTTGGTTGTCGCAGATGAGATGAAGCCTCTTTTGCGCACGATGCGCTGGTCTGTAACCGTGATAGGTGAAAGTGAGCGTTGGCCGGAAGCCGCCGCATGGGTGCCATTACTTTCCATTCCCGCAATTTTAAAGATGGATAAAACCGAAATTCCAAATCGTGTTCCATATCTTCGGCCTGACCCGACAGCTTTGGCGCCTTGGCGTGAAAGAATGGGCGAAGGCATTAAAATTGCGATAGCATGGCATGGAAATGAGCCCGCCTTTGATGATCGAGAGCGAAAAATTCCGCTAAATGCCTTTGAGGCTATTCAAAAATTAAATGATGTTTCCTTGATTTCTGTTCAAAAGGGTGAGGGGCAGCAAGATATAGATAACGTTCCTTTTCCAATTTGGGATTTTAATGAAGATTTGGACGAAGCTGGCGGCGCTTTCGTCGATACGTTGGCTGTACTAGAATGTTGCGCTCTTGTGATTACTGTTGATAGCGTTATTGCGCATTTGGCTGGTGCTTTGGGGAAACCTGTATGGGTGCCATTACCTGCAGGTCAACCAGATTGGCGCTGGGCTGCAGATGGTCGTGACACTGCATGGTATCCAACGATGGAATTATTCCCTGCCGATCCCCACGAAAATTGGACAGATCTTTTGATGCGTTTGGCACGTAGACTTGAAATGATGCAAAAAGGGATTGATCCGGATGAGTTGGACAAATCTTTGACACAATCAGCAGATATCCCTCAATCTATACCTTCATCAGATGAAGAAATGAGCATTAGTAAAAAGACGAAAGATATGAGTTCGTCTGCAAATATGGAGAATATGGATCCCATGACTGGCATGATCGCTTCGATGCCTTCACAAAATGGTGATTTGATTGAATAAACATAAGACCACATCTAAATAGAAGTTTGGATGAGAAGAGGATTGTTAACATGAATAAATTAGTATTGAAGTCTGCCTTGGCAGGGGTATTGGGGTTAGGGATGGTAACTTCAATCTCTTTGACCCATGCAATGAGTTTTAACGGTGAAGCGCCATCATTGGATGATATTCAAAAACTAGTTGATGTCGGCGAGTATGATAAAGCGATCATGGATTTGAAAGCCGTATTGGATATGGACTTGAAAAACGCAGACGGCTGGAATTTACTTGGTTATACCTATCGTAAATCAGGCCAGTTGGATTTGGCTTGGGATGCTTATGAGCGGGCATTGACTCTTGATCCGGATCATTTAGGAGCGACGGAATATATCGGTGAATTATATGTAACCCAAGGAAATTTGGAACAGGCCGATGTACAATTACAAAAGTTAATGGTGCTTTGTCCTACAGGATGTGAAGCCTATGACACACTGAAAGCTTCTATTGCTGCTGCTCAGTAAGCTTAGGTTTTTGTTTGATTGCCTGTAGTAGGGTATCAAAATCCTGTTTGCGCCTTAAGACATGTATACAAAGCCGCCCTTTGCGTCCGCGAATGGCGGTTTCTTGTATTGGAATATTTAATTCTTCAATTTCGGCAACCGTCAGAACATCTTGCGATATGACAAGATCTGCTTCCAAATCTTTGGTCAGGCCTTCTAGACGGCTAGCCGTATTTACGGTATCCCCGATAGCCGTGAGTTGCGTTGCATTGCCATAACCCATATCGCCAATAATTGCATGACCACTATGCAAGCCAATACCAATTTGAAGCTCATGTTCTAGATCGCCTTCGAGGCTCTTGTTTAAGGCATGGATACCATCAACCATATCATTTGCAGCTTTCATAGCGCTGCGGGCGCATTGTCTTGATTGGCCATTTACACCGAAAAGAGCCATCACTCCGTCTCCGATAAATTTATCAAGATGTCCGCCATTTTTTTCAACGGCAGTACCCATCATAGCAAAGAAACGGTTAAGAACGAAAACGACATCATATGGCAATT
Source organism: Curvivirga aplysinae (assembly GCF_009711445.1). Taxonomy (GTDB): domain Bacteria; phylum Pseudomonadota; class Alphaproteobacteria; order UBA8366; family Aestuariispiraceae; genus Curvivirga; species Curvivirga aplysinae. Next base: position 17,633 of record NZ_SMMC01000214.1, read on the forward strand.
TACTTTCTGATAATTTGGTAAAGCCACGAAGATCCGCAAATAGCACTGTGATTTCTTGCTCTTGACCTTGATGGAGGCTGTTTCGTTCATGCAGGTTTTCGTTATCAGTATCGGCAGGAAGCAGGCATGAAATTGAATATTCACCGGCAAAAGGTTTGCACTGACAAGCCAATCGAATGTCTTTTTCGGCATCAATCTTGTTTAGAATTTTTTGCTCAGCAACAGATGGCGGAGGAAGATTCTCGATACCTTTATTGATTCTTACACGGCATGTAGAGCAACGCCCGCGTCCACCGCATACGCTTGCATGAGGTTGTAAAAAACGATGGCTAATTTCTAAAAGAGAAACACCAGGTGCTGCCTTCACTTCACGTCCAGAATCATACGTAATTTTTATAGAGCCATTGCGTGCTTCCCAGACTGGACGTAATTGTCTTAAAACAAGTGTTAGGACAAGTAAAATGGCATAGCCGATTAAGAAACCATATTCCCATTTGGCGAGATAAGCGTAATCAGAGCCTGTTGGTTGTTTGGTTAGGGTCAGGATTTCGCGTAACCAATTAGAATCTTCAAACAAGACCAGAACCTGTTTACTTGCATCCCATATCCCAAGCAAAGCAAGCGTGGGCCATAACAAGGCGATAGCAAGTACATAGCCGCGTAGTTTGGGCCAACTCTTTTTTAATCGAAGCCAAAAATAGATTCCTAAACAACCATGTGTCCAGGCGATTACCAGCACGGCTAATTGACGCACACCAGTGGGAATGTCGCCTTTCCAATAAATCAATAACATCCAAGCATAATTTGGATTGACGTCATAAAATTGTTCAATAATTAGGGTGCCAATGTAATGTAGGATTAAGAGTGGCGGAATGGAGAGACCAAAAATTAGTTGTAGCCATTCATTGGCCCGCATATTTGAAAAACGGCGCCGTTGATAGAGAGCATAAAACGCTAATCCGCCATGAATCAGCATGGTAAGTGATAATACCAGTCGGCCTAACTCATTGCTCCAAATCAATTGAATCCAATAACGGGCTTCGTCCATAGCCTTTAAGGACCATAGACCAATCATATGATTGCCTAAATGCATGAAAACATAGGTGAATAAAATCCATCCCGTGTAAAGTCGGATAGTTCTGGTCATAAAATGGTATGCCTTAATCCTGCCCCAAATAAGTAATATGATAGAAACTAGCCAATATTTTGATAGGGGGCGAGTATGAATTTAGGAATTTCTCTTCATTTTTATGTTATCGCTTGAAAAAAAGGGGCTGGCTTCATAAAGTCTTTCCTAGTTTTCTGTCATTATTGGTCTGTTCAATTTTAATAAGATTAATTGTGATGATCTTGAAAAATCAAAATAATTTGTAAGGGAAGTAAAGATGATCGAAATCGACCATCTGACAAAAGATTTTGGAACTTTCCGTGCTGTTGATAGCTTAAGCTTTTCTGTTGAGAAAGGTGAGGTTCTTGGCTTTTTAGGGCCTAACGGTGCGGGAAAATCTACCAGTATGAAAATGATCACTGGATATCTGTCACCGACCAGTGGAACCGCGCGCATCCTTGGCTGCGATGTACGCAAAGATCCTATTTCAGTTAAAAATGCCATTGGCTATTTGCCTGAGGGTGCGCCGGCTTGGCCGGATATGACGCCAGTTAGTTTTTTGAAATTTATTGCGCAAATTCGGAAAATATCTGGTGTTGAGACGGATAAAGCTATTGCAGAGGTAGTAGATAAAACAAATCTAGGAAATGTTTTGCACCAACCAATTCAAACATTGTCCAAAGGTTTTAAACGTCGTGTTGGATTAGCTCAGGCTTTATTACATGATCCTGAGGTTTTGATCATGGATGAACCTACCGATGGACTTGATCCTAATCAGAAAAAAGATGTTCGGGATTTGATTCAATCCATGTCGGCAGATAAAGCAATTATCGTATCAACACATATTTTGGAAGAGGTTGAGGTTATTTGTAGCCGTGCAATGATTATCGATACGGGACGAATTGTTGCTGATGGCCGACCAGAAGAATTAGAGGCGCAATCAGAACGTCACAATGCAGTGCGTTTGACTGTTGCCCCTGAACAACAGGAAAATGCACAGAAATTGTTGGAAGGGTCTGAAGTCGTTCAATCTGTGGAGTTGATTGGTGAAACCGGATTGAGAGCCTTGTCTGTTGATCGAAAACCAATTTTGGACCCTGTGCTTGCTTGCTTGGGAAAAGCCAACCTTAAAACGCTTGAAGTACAGGTTGAACGTGGACGCCTAGATGATGTTTTTCGTAATTTGACCAAATCAGATATTCATCATTTTGATAACAGGGAGGCGCAGTAATGTCTGCGATTTTGACTGTTTTTCGGCGTGAGATGGGTGCTTATTTTGCAACCCCTTTGGCCTATATATTTATCATCGTATTTTTGGTGCTAGCAGGCGTTTTGACTTTCTTCATGGGTGCATTCCTTGAAAGGGATCAAGCTGACCTAATTGCCTTTTTTCAATTTCATCCTTGGTTATATGTGGTTTTAATACCAGCAATTGCGATGCGTCTTTGGGCGGAAGAAGTTCAAAATGGTACAATGGAATTGTTGCTTACTTTGCCTATCACGCCGTTTCAAGCTGTGTTTGGGAAGTTTCTAGCAGCATGGGTTTTTACTGGCATCGCTTTAACATTAACTTTCCCGATATGGCTAACTGTGAATTATCTTGGTGATCCTGATAATGGAACAATTCTAGCAGGATATATTGGCAGCTGGTTTATGGCAGGTGGGTATCTTGCGATTGGATCGTTTGTATCGGCACTGACTAGAAATCAAGTGATTGCTTTTGTTCTTGGTGTCGCATTTTGCTTTATTGTGACCATGGCTGGTTCTCCGGTAATTTTAGGATTATTGACTGGATGGGTTGGTGATAATGCAATTAGCTTTATTGCGTCACTCAGTTTCATCACACATTTTAATGATTTGATGAAGGGGGTGATTGATTTGCGCGATGTAATTTATTTTACAAGCTTGATTATTGCTTTCCTATTCGCAAATACAGTCGCTGTCGAACGGGCCCGTGGGGCTTAAGTGAAGGGAGAAATGGTGATGTTATGGATTCAACGTAAACCTTTACTTGCAGCGTTTTTGGCGATTGTTGCATTTGTTGTGATTAACTTAGCAAGTGAAAAACTATCAAATGCTCGATTAGATCTTACGGATGAGAAATTATTTACCCTTTCCAAGGGCAGTGAAGTTGTGCTCACGGAAATGCAAGATCGTCCTATACAGGTGACTTTCTATTATTCCAGTTCATTGGGTAAGGAAATCCCGACATATGGTGCGTTTGCTAGCCGTGTGCGTGATATGCTGAAGGAATTTGAAGCAGTTAGTAATGGAGGCATGGTTTTACGTGAAATAGACCCGAAACCGTTTTCTGCTGAAGAAGATGAAGCGGTTGAGAACGGAATGGAAGGGCTGCCCTTAGAAGCTGGTGGTGATAAAGTTTATTTCGGTATGTCTGTGGTTTATGCAGATGAAGCAGGTGAAGTCGCGGGTAGTCCAGAAGGTGAAGGGCCTATTGTTTCTGCAATTCCGTTCTTTCAAATTGAACGCGAGACCTTCCTTGAATATGACATGATGAAAGCAATTTATACCATTGGTAATCCAGATTTACCTGTGGTTGGTGTGATCACTGAAACAACCATGTTTGGTGATCCATATGCGCAAATGCAAGGTCAACAAATGGTACCTTGGGCGGCAATTGGCCAGGCACAAGATTTCTTTCAAATTGAACAAATATCTCGACCGGAAGATTTTTTGGATATTCAGCCTGATATGCTGCTGGTCGCTCATCCGGGTAATCTGCCTGACGATATGCAATATGCCATTGATCAATTTATGATGCGCGGTGGTAAGGCCGTCTTTATGATGGACCCTTGGTTTGAAAGTAAGGGGAATGGTTATGCACCGGATCGATCTGATGGATCAGCCGAAAAATTATTCACGAAATGGGGCATTGAGATCTCAGAAACACAGGTGGTCGGGGACAAAAATATTGCGCGTCAGGTGAATGGTGGCACAGATGGTCAGGTATTTGCGGCTCCTTATATCGTTTGGTTGCAACCAGAATTGAATAATCTAAACCAAAATGATCCAACTTTGGCTGATGTTGATAATCTTCTGTTACCATCTGCAGGGGCGATTATGCAATCAGATGACTCGCCATTAGTAATGGAGCCTTTAATTACCACAACATCTGATGCCAAATTGGTTCCTATTTCAGAGCTGCGTGAACGTGGTGTGATGAAATTATTGGAAGATTATCAAGCAGGTGAAGCTGCACCCTATGTTGTTGCGGCACGTTTTCATGGAAAAGTGGATACCGCATTCCCCGAAGGTGAGCCACCATTAACCGAAGATCAATTGGCAGAGATTGAAGAAGAGAGAAAAGCATTAGAAGAAGCAGGTGAACCAATACCAGAAAGGGTACAACGCTATCTTGAACATAAGGCAAGTTCTGATGGTGATATCAATGTAATCCTGATTGCAGACGCCGACTTTATGGCGGACCGTTTTTGGGTGCGTGTGCAGGATTTCTTTGGTCAACAAGTGATGACCCCTTTTGCGGATAATGGCGCCTTTATGTTGGGTATGCTTGAATCTTTGAATGGCTCAGGTGAATTGATGAGTTTGCGAAGCCGCGGTATTTCAGCTCGCCCATTCACTGTAATTAGTGACATCCAGCGTAATGCGGAGGAAGAATTCCGTGCACAGGAACAAATGCTTTCTGCTCGTTTGGTTGAGATTGAACAGCAATTAGCTGAATTGCAAGGGGGCGGAGACGCCAATCTTGTTGGTCAAGCTAAAGAAGAGACCGAGCAAGCGATTGAAGCTTTTACACAGGATATGTTGAATATTCGTCAAGAGCTTCGATCTGTGAATTTGGCGTTGCGTGAAGATATCGAAGCTTTAGAGGCAAATGTGAAATTTGTGAATATTGCGTTGGTGCCGATTATAATTGTTATCGTAGCGATTATGACGGGTATTATTCGTCGACGTCGATATCGCTAATCTTCTTGTTATTATAGTTAGATAACGCCCGCCTAATGAATTTTTAGGCGGGCTTTTTTTATTTGGAGACTTCAGGAATTGTCTCACTCATCGTATAAAGGGAAACTGGTTGTTCTTTACCACGTATGTCAGCTTCGCCTAGTTTTTTGTAATTGAAATCAGGAGCCAAGGCTTTAGTCGTTTCTGAAATCAAGATATGACTGCCGAACTGTTTATTCATATTTTCGAGACGCGCGGCTGTATTTACAGCATCCCCGTGAACCGTGTAATTCATGCGGCTTTCCGCCCCGACATTGCCGGCAACCATTGTGCCTGTATTGATACCAATGCGGCATCTTAAACTATGGCCAAGATAACGTTTGTTATTAACAATATTCAACATGGCGTTACCCGCTTGTATCGCGTGAGCCGCATGGTCAGGGTCTTCAATTGGTACATTAAAGACCGCAAGGATCGCATCACCTTGGAATTGTGTAATAATGCCACCATGAAACTCGATCACTTCAACCATATCAGTAAAGAAGTTGTTGAGTAGTTCTACAATAGTTTGTGGTTCTAGTTTTTCGGACAGACTGGTAAAGCCTTCAAGATCACAAAATAGAACGGTCCCCTCTACATTTTGTGGTGTCAGAGTTCCTTGGGACTTTAACATGGCTTCTGCGACGCGTTCCGGGACCATTTTACCAAATAAGCCACGTATTTTTTCACGCTCTTGAAGACCTTGTACCATGCCGTTAAATGCTTTGGCGGCTTGGTCATATTCTAGGATACTACTATCTGGTAATTGTAGTGGCTCATTAAGTTTATTTTCGCCGATACGTAAAGATGCATCTGCCAATCGAGTTATGGGACGTTGCAAACGTTGTGACATAATCAATAGAATTATAATTGCAACAACGACGGTAATGCAGGCAATAATAGCAGATCGGATGAGGCGATCCATCTCAGTGCTGGAGTCATTCTCGCTCACATGGATACCAATAATGATAGGTTTATCCATGAGATTAGGTAATTCTCGATACAGATAAAAATGTTCGTCACCCTCAATCCAATTTACAGAGGCCTGAATATCAGTGTTGCCAATCTCATCCCATTGGGCGTCTACACTCGAACTAAAATACCCTAACATCGGGTCATTCACCTGATCCATTGTGGGTAAGGTTTGGTTCTCGGTAGATTTAAAAACTCCTAGTGCGAGATTTGGATGCGCTAACACATATTTATAATCATAAATCATAAAGGGTGTTGCGCCTTCCCAGCTGTCAGCGGCTAGAAGTAACTCAGAAAGACTTTCTATGCTGACACCCTGAGCAAACATGACACGTTCGTTATTTCCAATGCCTAGGATGCTGCGGAGATTCACAAGAGTTCGTTGCAACTCCGGATGCCAAAATGGGCGATCCCAAATGCTTCCAAAACCGCTATTTAGTTGTTTTTGAACACGTGAAATTTCATGATAGCTTTGCGTGTAATTTTCGATCCGTAATATAGGAAAGTTTTTGGTCATCGAATATACGGAACCTTTTTGGTCGATGATCGCCATACCCGCAATATCGGCTGTGGCAGCCATACTTCCTACAAGGAATTTTTCTAATCCATCGGTATCGTCAAGGGTAATATGGCCAGTTGCTAATGCTTCACCAACCCAGCTGGCTTGATTTTCATATTTCTCTAAATCGTTGAGAATAATTTGTTCTGCATTATCAACTGCGGATTCTGCTGCAGAGGCTAAGAGAGAATAGGTATTTTTCGTGGCTGTTGCGAAACCAAGTAAAATAGTAATGGCTAGCGCACTGATAAGTAAGCCGCCAAAGCCAAATACAAGAACAGAGCGAATGGAAATTTGTATTTTTCGCATATTCAAATGAATTCCCGCCATGTGCAATCTAATAGAATAGAAGCACGCCTTTTGATCCTAAAGCTAATGTAGGTAGCATATAGAATTTTACAAAGGGGAAAAGGAATTAAACGTTTTGAACAGTCGAAATTTTAGTCTCTTCACAGCTATGTGAGCAGTCTTGATTGGGTTTTGTGAGATCAAGTTTTTATAGTGTAGATGGATGTGATTAGTATAAACGAGGAAAATCCATGAGCAAAACAACAGATGTCATTTCCTTTGATTCAAGAATAATCTTATTGGGTTTTTCTTTATGTATTTTTGCTTTGGGTTTTACGATGAAAAGTTGGGCTGCTTCCTCTTTGGACCGACCTGTTGTGGTTGAGCTTTTTACCAGCCAAGGCTGTAATTCATGTCCACCAGCGGAAAAGTTCTTAAATAAATTAGCAGAACGTGACGATGTAATAGCTTTGGAATTTCATGTGGATTATTGGGATTACATTGGGTGGAAAGATCCTTTTGCCAGTCCGGAATATACCAAACGTCAACGTAGTTATGCGGGCCCGTTAAGCATGCGGTATATTTATACACCGCAAATGGTGATTAATGGTAAACGTCATGAGGTTGGTTCTCGTGAAATGTCGGTTGAAGTCGCCATCGATGAAGAAAAAAATCGACCATCTGAAGCGATGCCAGTTTTGCATCTTAATCATGGTGAAAATGATGTGAATATTCGCGTGCAATCAAATGGCGTCAATGCGAATGCGCTCTATGATATCATATTGGTAAGCTATGATGCGCGCCATGAAACAAAAGTCACAAGAGGCGAAAATAGAGGCAGAACTTTGATCAGTTCAAATATTGTTAGAGATATGCGTGTGGTGGGTCGTTGGACAGGCGAGGATATGGAGTTCAATATACCAGTTCATGAATTATCAGGGGATGGAGGTTGTGCCGTATTATTGCAGGAACGTGGCGGCGGTCCCATTCTTGCTGCCGCCATGTTACCACTATCTTAGTTTATATTTTCTCTACTGTTACAGCAGTGCCACTTGCAACAACCATTAACATAGAACTTTTATCACCAAGTGTTTCATAATCTAAATCGCAACCAATAACTGCATTGGCACCTAAATCTGCGGCACGCTTTGTCATATCTTCAATGGCGGTTTCTTTACCTTCATTTAAAACTTTTTCATATGAACCGGAACGGCCGCCAACAATATCACGAATGCCTGCAAAGAAATCTCGAAATATATTTGCACCAAAAATTGTTTCACCACTTACGATGCCGTGATAGGCGGTGACTTTATATCCTTCAAGGGTGTCTGTCGTACTTACTTGCATTTTTGTTTCTTTCTAATTTAGGTCAAACTGTTAAGGTTGGCTTCTTCTCATTTTGGAACAGATTATCAAAGTTTCAAGGGTAAAGATAATCTTGTATTCAAGCAATATTGCATACGAAGTAGAAGAGATAGAGACTATTCTCTTGAAAAAAGAATAGTAAAGAGACAAAATATTTAAATAAAATACAATATAATAACGTGTGATGATTGTGACTGATCAAAAGCGCAGGGATCAAAGATCAGGCCTGATAAATGGGAACTCAAAAGTCGGATAAAAAAGACCTCATATCAAGAATGCCAGCTTATTTATTTGTGGCATTTATTGGATTCTATTTGAGTATCGGTGTCTTTCTGCTGTCTCAATATCATTCCAGTAAAAATGAATATGGTTTTTTGGAAGATAGCGGTAATTATTCAGAGATAGAAAGAATAAAAACAGAGCTATTTGCTATCCATCAGGGGCTTGGTTTTGATGGCTTGTCATATCTTCATCATAAGGCAATTAGGACTGGTGATATAGATGTAGCCTTGCAGGTGAAAGATCAAATAAATATCCTTCAAAACCAATTGGCCAAGATATCGGATTTGCTTGATAAAGATGGAAAAGACATCCTTATTCGATTGAGTATAGGATTACATGCTTATGATAAGCAAATCTCTGATTTTATAGCGGTATTAAATTTGGGTGACGACTATATTACTTTTGTTCAAAGTAATCCGGTGGATCGTTCTTTGATTGCTGAACCTTTAGCTGAGTTAGGTAAAGTTATATTTGATAAATATCAGCAAGAAGAATCCAAAAAAGTTTCATTTCTCCAAATTGCGGAAGTTTATGTTTATCTCGCCTATTTCAGTGTTTTATTTGTTGTCGGTGTTGCTTTTTTGATCTGGCGACAGCGGCAAACTATGGATCGATTACAGTTGAGATCGCAACTTCAACTTAATAATCGTTTAGCCGAATATAAAACACTCATTACAAATGCAAGCGATGCGATCATATATATTGATCAGGAAGGGGTGGTTAAATACGTGAATCCTGCAGTAACTTCAATGTTTGGATACGAGGCGGATGAACTTTTAGGGAATAATGTCAACCTGTTATTGCCAATGTCCGAACGTAAGGATCATGACGCTTATCTCAAGAATGCCCGACTGCATAAAAAAGATGTAATTAATTTTAATAGGGGTGCTTTGCAGGGATTACATAAAAATGGCTCAACATTTATGATCGACTTAAACGTCTCAAGAATTGAAATAGAAGGTGCCCCACATTATGCGGGTATCTTAAGGGATGTTTCCGAGCGTGAACGAACGCAAAATGAATTGATAACTTTATATCAGGAAGCGCCAATTGCCTATGCCACAATTCAACTCTCAGATGGCAGAATAACTCGACTAAATAAAACATTTGAAAGTCTTTTGGGATATAAGGCAAATGATCTGCTTGATAGTAATATTATGGATTATCAAGCAGATGTAGAAGGTCGGATCGAAGCCGCGCAGATATGGGCAAATTTCTTTAAAGGCATAGAAATGCATGATCAAGAAGTTTGTTTGCGTAAGGCCTCGGGAGAATTAATCTGGGTCTCTATTTCTGCAGTTATTGTAATTGATGATGAAGTCGGCCTTCGAGAAGGTCGGGTTACTATGCTGGATATTTCAGATCGTAAAGAGGCCATTGAAAAACTTGAAGATGCGATTCATCAAGCTCAGAATGCGAATGATGCGAAAACTCGGTTTCTTTCCAATATGAGTCATGAATTACGCACGCCTCTTAATTCCATTTTGGGACATGCACAATTACTTCTTAACAGTAAAAGACATCAATTAGCAGAAAGGCAGCAGCGGCAAGTCTCTACTATTTTAAGCAGCGGAAATCATCTTTTGTCCTTGATTGATGAGGTTTTGGATATGGCGCGTGTAGAAAGCGATAAAGACGTTCTTAGTGAAGAGGTCGTTAATATGCGTGAGGTTCTACAAGCTGTTTGGGAACAATCCTTAATATTACCTACCCAATTAGATAAAGATGTGCGTTTTGACCTTGAATTGGGCAACAAAGATTTTTTTGTTTATGCTGATATGAGGCGTTTAAAACAGGTTTTTCTAAATCTTTTATCGAATGCTGTGAAATATAACAAAGATGGTGGACAGGTAAAACTGAGCTGTGAGTTTCCTGAAGTAGACTTATGTCGGGTGACTGTTTCGGATACGGGTTACGGCATTGCTGAAGATAAACTAAGTGACGTTTTTTCACCTTTTAAGCGGTTAGGTGCAGAGCTCACACAAGTTGAAGGTACCGGGATCGGTTTATATCTCACTAAAATGCTGGTTGAAAATATGGGGGGTGGGATCGGTTTGAATTCTGTTGAAGGAGAAGGAAGTAAGTTTTGGGTAGAATTCCCCTTGGTTGCGGAAGAAGAAAAAGAAGACAGCGAGCCTGTTTTCAGTGGTCGCAGTCTAGAAACCGTGGATATGGAAAATAAGGTCATTCTTTATATTGAGGATAATCTGCAAAATATCTCGTTTATGGAAGCCTTTGTTGAAGAGTTAGATAATACGGCATTGGTGGCTGCGATGGATGGTGAAGCTGGATTGTCCATGGCGAAAATGTTGAAACCGGATGCAATATTACTGGATATTAATTTGCCTGATATTGATGGTATTACCGTGATGCAGAAAATGCGTACTTTACCTGAAATCAGAGATATCCCAGTTGCAGTAGTAACATCTAATATTGATCCAGATATACAGGATGTTATGATGAATTTAGGTTGTAAGGCATATATAAGAAAGCCCGTCGATTTGGCTTTGATCGTGGATTTTTTGGAACAAAGTTTTGATGGAGATAAAAAGTCATGAGCCAGTTGGACATAATTCTTCAGCAATCGAAAATTTTGATAGTTGATGACAAATTAGAAAATGTTCAGCTGTTAGAACACATGTTGGACGAAGAATATTTTGATAATGTTTACTCAACGACAGACCCCACTAAAGTTGTCTCGCTTCACAGAGAATATGATTTTGATATTATCTTATTAGATATCCGGATGCCTGAGATGTCCGGTTTTGATGTGATGGATGCGTTAAAACCGGAAATCAAAGAAGATGATTATTTACCTGTTTTGGTTTTAACTGCTGAAACCGATGAAATAACACGTCAAAAAGCCTTGGAAAAAGGTGCAAGAGATTTTCTGGTAAAACCTTTTAAACATTGGGAAGTTATGCAGCGTATTCGCAATATGCTGGAAACTCGATATTACTTCAAACAACAAAGAATGAAAGTGGATGAGTTAGAAGGAATTGTTGAAAGGCGGACACAAGAAATTCGTGCGTCTCAACTTTCAGTGGTCCGTATCCTTGGTAAGGCGTCAGAATATCGGGATAATGAGACAGGCATGCATATTATCCGGATGAGTAAGATTTGCGAGATGATTGCACGAGAGATGGGAGAAAGCGAACAATATTGCGAATTAATACTGAATGCGGCCCCCATGCATGATGTAGGGAAAATCGGTATCCCAGATAGCATTCTATTAAAACCAGGGCGTCTTGATGCAGAACAGCGTGTGATTATGGACACCCATGCGGAAATTGGTGGCGAAATCTTGAATGGATATGATACGCCATTGATGAATATGGCCTGTGAAATCGCGGTATGCCATCATGAGAAATGGGATGGATCAGGCTATCCCAAGAAATTATCTGGTAAGGACATACCGATTTCTGCACGAATTGCGGCCGTGGCAGATGTTTATGATGCTTTGTTATCTGTGCGCCCCTATAAGAAGCCATGGAGCTTGGAAGATGCTGTTGAAATGATCAAATCCAGTGCAGGCAATCATTTTGATCCTGATGTGGTAGATGCGTTTATGCGTATTTTGCCCGAAATTAATGAAATGCGTGGTGAATTCCCCGATGATTAATAGACAAGGGCTTCAATCTTGAAGCCCTTTTTTTGCCTCTTAAAATCTAGGCGGCATTTTCTTTATGTTTCGCCTGTTGATCAAAGAAAGAAGCGGATTTTGGTTTTTGTGGCATATCCATCTCATAATCCACAGAACGGATTTTGTTAGTTTTTTGTCCACGAACAATTAGGCCTTCATACTCTGTTGGCACGGGGTTGGGAGAGACAGGAATGGCATCTTCGGCTGAATAGACACAGATAAATAATGTGCGTGGCTTATCTGAATTATTTGGCGCAGATCCATGTAAGGTACGTGTATGCATTAACGCTACACTGCCTGCCTTGCCTGTGCAGATGACAGATTTTTTAATGCAATCGGCTGTTACGTCATCTTTGACCGCGCCTGTAAAAACGCCATCATGCCATAATGTATGGATTTCCTTTTTATGAGATCCAGCAACAACTTCTAAAGGACCGTTTTCTTCGGTCACATCATCCACCATGAAAAGGCAGGTAATCAGATCATCATTGGTATGAGGGGTGAAAGGAAAATCCTGATGCCATTTAACGACAGTTTTGGTCTTTGGCAATTTAGAATTGATCTTCGAGTGATGAAATTTAACATTGGCACCAACCAAGTCAGCGACATAATTCCCAACATTACTGTTGATCATGGCATCATAATAAGCCTTAGAGACTTCAACAGGTGCATTTACCCGGCGTAAGCCCGGTTGAGCGGCGTTGTGGCCCGTTTCTAAATCAAAGCGCGGGCGTCCATCGACAGTTTCACCATATGGATTTTCAAATTTACGGCTTTCATCAACCCAATTATTAAAATCATCTTTCATCTGCTGTAATAGTTCAGGGTCAATTGCGTTTTCGACCACTAAAAAACCATCACGATTAAATTGTTCAATTTGCTCTTTGGTTAAGTTTTTCATTTGGCTTCCATCCCATATTTTAATCTCTGGAAGAAAGAGTATCGGATATAGATAAATCAGAAAAACTGTTTTATATTTCCATTGAGGAAAGAAAAATATGGTTAAATATACTCTTAAACAATGTAGCTATTTCTTATCAGTCGTTGATGAGGGGGGCATTGCACAAGCATCGCGCACATTAAATATTTCCCAACCTGCCATTGCCCAAGCACTTGATAAGTTAGAAGATATATATGGATTTCAGCTTTTCATTCGCCATCATGCACGGGGGATGGAACTCACATCTCAAGGACGAAGCTTTCTGATTCTGGCGAGAAATTTAGTGCAAGAAGCCAATCGTATGGAACGTGATGCTTTGTCTATCGCGGCTCATAAAAAGGGTAAGATTCGTATGGCTTGCTTTCATACAATTGCGCCTTTTTATCTTAGCGATTTAATTACTTCCTATATGAAGCAAGCATCATACATTGAAATAGAGGCTCGTGAAACTTTTCAAGATGAAATTGTATCCCATCTGTTAAAAGGAGAGGTTGATCTGGCATTGACCTATGATATGGGATTAGCGGGATCAGATTTGGATTGGATCGTTCTAACAAGACTTAAGCCATATATTTTGTTACCCAAAGAGCATCCATATTCTATGCAGAAGAGCTTACCACTGGGTAGGTTATCAGGGGATAACTTTATCTTGTTTGATGGTCCTTATAGCCGAGAGTATTTTAAAGGTATCTTAAGTCATGCGGATATCAATCCACAAATTTCTTTCCGTTCCACAACCATGGAATCCGTAAGATGTGCTGTTGCAAGTGGCTTGGGTTTTTCTCTTTCTGCGATGCGTCCTCAAACGCGTGAAACATATAATGGAGGTGAGGTCGTTGCCATAGAGATCGAAGATGATGTGCCCGCACTGCCTCTTATTCTTGCTTGGCGCGCTGGATATCCACCCTCGCAAATGCTTCAGGATTTCATCGACTTTACCAAGTCGAGATTTTGATATTAGCGGGCTGCTGTTATCTGCCCCGATAATTTTGAAAGATAGCCTTCTTTAAACTCTAGCCCCATAAAGGTTAAAGGGGCTACAGGGCCGGGCAGTTGGAGATTGGAAATGACATCTTCGCTATAGCCGAATGGTTTATAATAGTCAGGACGCCCAATAATCAGCATGGCAGGGTAACCTGCGGCTTTCACTTGATCATGTCCTGCTTGAATAAGACGTCTACCCAGGCCTTGACCTTGAAGGTCAGGTTGGACTGCAAGTGGACCAAATAGTGGAATCGTCTCTCCATTAGGTAGGGTGACTGGCCAAAATCTGAGAGACCCAACTAAGTTGCCATTTTCATCCTTTGCAGTCATGCATAGTTTTTCATATGCATCAATACCGTCTCTGAATTGATAAACGGTTCTTGTTTTCCGATCTGTACCAAAACAGGTATCGATCAGTTGTGTGATGTCAGCTTTGTCGGTTATGTTTTCGGCTTGAAGGGTAATGGTCATAGTTGCCTCTGATACTCTTTAAATTTTATCCACGCAGAGTTTCAGGGCAGGAATATTGAGGCCTGTTCTCTACGACATGCAGAAACGAACGGCGGATGCGATCCGGCGTCGTTCATTGCTTCGTCGTCGTAGGTTTAAACTTGTCAGGCCCACTTTGGTCTTCCCGAAAGAAAAATTAAAATATCAATAATTGGCTTCTATCCTGCAAATTCAGATCCGGCAAGACAGAAAATAACAAAATGTGATTTTATTCATCGTCGATCTGACATCACATTTACGTGTGATTGAAAACTAGCGGCTGACAATCTTTGCTTATGTCTGTAGGAAAATCAGTGTATAAGAGGAAAGTTAACAATGAGGCAGAATATGCGTAATTTCTTTCAAAAACTGGCTGCACCAGTCGTGGCGGGAGTGATTTCTCTAGCGGCTTTAACCGGAACTACTTTTGCGGAACAATGGGAAAAAACAGTTGTTTTGGCAAATGGTCAAAAAGTTTACTGGAATGCTTGGGGTGGGAGTGAAACCTATAACAACTATATCAGTTGGGTTGTAGATCGTGTTGAAGAAGATTACGGCATTGAACTAATTCATGTGAAATTAACAGATACTGCGGATGCTGTACGCCGTGTTCTGGCGGAAAAATCGGCGGGGCGCGATGAAAATGGAAGCATTGATTTAATCTGGATTAATGGTGAGAATTTCCGTCAAATGAAAGAAAACGGATTACTATTTGGTCCGTTTGTAGAGAATCTTCCAAATTTCAAATTAATTGATACAGATGAAAAGCCGTCCACTATTTTGGACTTTACCCTGCCAACAGATGGATATGAATCTCCATGGGGAATGGCGCAGCTGATTTTTATTCATGATCATGCACGTGTGCCAAATCCGCCAAAAAGCATATCTGCCTTTATGGAATATGCGAAGGCGAATCCGGGTCGTGTGACATATCCCGCTTTACCTGATTTCACAGGCACAACCTTCATGAAACAAGTTTTATATGAGGTATCTGATAATCCGTCTCGATTACTGGTTGATGCGGGTGATGAGTTTGATCAGGAAACAGAAAAACTTTGGGCATGGCTAGATGAAATTCGTCCATATCTATGGCGTGAAGGAAAGCAGTTTCCGAAAAATGGTGATGAAATGATTCAGTTATTGGATGATGGCGAAATTGATTTTGCTTATTCCTTTAATGTTGGAAGTGCTTCTAATGCGATACAGGAAGGTAAATTGCCTGAAACAGCACGTAGTTTTGTGATGGAAAATGGCACGATCGGCAATACTCATTTCGTCGCGATTCCCTATAACTCCGCTCATAAACAAGCGGCCCAAGTGGTGGCGAACTTCTTAATGTCACCAGAAGCGCAAGCCCGTAAACAAGATCCTGAATATTGGGGTGAGATTACAGTTCTTTCCATGTCCCAGTTAAAGGATGAAGACAAGGCGCGTTTCAATACCATTCCGCGTCATGAAGCAACTTTATCTAATGATGAATTGGGGAAAAGTTTGTCTGAACCTCATTCAAGCTGGATGACAATGATAGAGGCAAAATGGCTTTCAAAATTCGGTAGCTAGGCAATAATAATTTTAGATGCGGTTCTTCAAGGATTTATTCTCGCCGGATTATTTTCCAACTTTTCCGGCATTGGTTTTAGGCTTGTTCCTGATACCTGTTTTTGCGGGTGTTTTGGGCAGCCTTTTACCCGCATTAGGGTATTTTCCTGCTTTGGGCGGTTATAGCTTTTCTTTAGACATTTGGGAAAGGTTTTGGTCTTATCCTGCTGTTGAAAGCGCAGTATTGCGGTCTTTCTGTATTGGTATCATTGCTACCTTTTTGGCATTTGCTTTCTGCCAACTAATTTGCGCTTGTTTCTATCAAACAAAGATGTTCGATAGAATCCTGCGTGGATTAAGTCCGATATTATCGATACCACATGTTTCTTTAAGTTTGGGATTGGTGTTTCTGTTAACGCCGTCTGGCTGGATTTTGCGTCTCATATCGCCTGAACTGACAGGTTTTGATCGCCCAGTACCTGTTTCTTTTTTCCCAGATATATATGGTGGCAGTTTGGTTATTGCCTTAGTTGTGAAAGAAATACCATTTTTGTTGATTATGACGCTTGGGGCTATGAATGAAATACCCGTAAACCGGGGACTTCGTGTTATGCGTGGGCTCGGCTATGGACGTTTGATGGGGTGGTCCAAGGCGATATTACCCCAGATATATGGTCGAATGCGTTTACCTGTTTTGGCTGTTTTGGTGTTTTCTGTATCTGTTGTTGATATGGCAATTATTTTATTGCCTTCAAACTCACCCAATCTGGGTATTCTAGTATTGCGCTGGTTCAATGATGGGGATTTGTCATTTCAATATCAAGCTGCAATGGGGGCGATGATTCAGATGATGATCGCTTTCACCGCAGTTTTAGTTTGGATTCTGTTGGAACAGATAGGTAAGTTTTGGTTATCCAAGTCGGTAATGCATGGGCGGCGCTATGTTTTTTCTTCCAGTTTGGTTGAGGCCGGTGTTGCAAAGATCATGCGTATATTTTCCGGTTTGGTATTTCTGTTAGGTGCGTTTTCTATTGTTATTTTATTCGTCTGGTCTTTTGCAGGGCGTTGGAAATATCCGGACGCCTTACCATCTTTATGGACAATAAAATACTGGTCGCGTCATCTAGACGGGGTTGGGGATGCCTTATGGCATACCATCTGCCTTGGTTTGTTTGCGACTATCCTATCTCTTATTCTGGTTATTGGTTGTTTGGAAACACAACAAGATCAGCGGAAGCGTTTTGTTTATGCCATGCAGATGTTGATCTATGTGCCATTGCTGGTACCGCAAATAGCTTTCCTGTTCGGTGTGCAGCTTTTTACACTGACCTTGCATTTGGACGGTGTTTATATCGGGGTGATTTGGTCGCATCTTCTATTTGTGCTTCCCTATATGTACCTCTCTTTGCAAGGGCCTTATTCCAACTTGGACTCACGTTATATTCATACGGCCAAGGTATTGGGGCAAGATCGTCTTCGTATTTTGTTTAAGATTAAGTTACCCATGTTATTACGCCCAATTCTTATTGCCTTTGCGATTGGTTTTGCCGTGAGTATAGCCCAATATTTGACCACTTTATTTATGGGGGCGGGACGTATCGAAACATTAACCACTGAGGCGGTCGCGCTCAGTAGTGGAAGTGACCGCCGGGTCATTGGTATTTATGCATTTGTACAGGCGATTTTGCCTTTTATTATCTTTGGCATTGCGACAATCTTACCAAAATGGATATATGCAAATCGCCTTGGTATGTTAGGGGAACGTTAATGAGCCTGCGCCTAGAAGATGTTCAGATTAAATTGGACAAGAAATCTTTATTTGATCCGATTTCCTGCCTCGTTAAAGATGGGCAATGCCTGACGTTAATGGGGCCATCGGGGGCTGGTAAATCTAGCTTGTTAGATTATATCGGCGGTGGCTTGTCACGTGATTTTACAGCGTCTGGTAAGGTTTATGTGGATGAGGTCTCAGTGGAAAGATGGCCTGCAGAGACACGCCGCATCGGCATTTTATATCAAGATGATTTACTTTTTCCTCATATGAATGTGGCGCAGAATTTAAGTTTGGGTATTTCAGCTGAAATTAAAGGTATTGAGCGTAAATTGCGGATTAAGCAAGCCCTGAAAGATGCGAATCTAGAAGGGTTTGAGAAACGCGATCCAGCCCGTTTGTCTGGCGGTCAAAGGGCACGGGTGAGTTGTATGCGGATGTTGTTATCGGAACCACGTGCCTTGTTGTTGGATGAACCGTTTTCTAAGCTAGATCAGGAATTACGGGAACGTTTTCGTGGCTTTGTGTTTGGTAGAGCTATGGATTTAAAACTACCGATGATTATGGTTACACATGATCCGGCAGATGCAAAGGCGGCAAATGGCCCTGTTATTGAAATCGGGGCCTAATGTTTTACAGCGGCTTTTTCGCCATCCACAATCAGGGTCTTACTGATTTTATGTTCATGCCCATTTTCGTCTTTGGCCCAATATTCAAAGGTGATTTCATCTTCTCCTTGGCGTGTAGCCACATGATGATTGTTTTGGATAAGCTTTCCATAAGCTTCTACTTCATATTCTAAAAACGCATCGACACAGGTCTTTTTGGATTCAACGCAAATTTTGCCGCGGGTGATCACTAGATCAACACCATTCGTTTCGCGGAAAACACGGGTATGACTAAAAACCTGTCGACCATCTTTCACCGAAAACGAAATATCAAGAATATCCAAAAGCAGGTTTGCCTTTGGACTGTCCTTACTTTCAGTGTCATTACAGGCAGATAAAGTAAGTAATATAACAATACTGCAAAAGACTGAAGCTAACCGCATCTAGTTAACGCCTTATATAATCAATCAGATAGCCCCTCTGATTTAGATGTATTATATAAAGCTATATCCAGATAGCAATTTGGATTTGGGAAAAAGACTGTTTTGGGGAATGATAGCTAAGTTTAAGCCGCTGTCCCACCAACAGTTAAATCGTCAAGACGTAAGGTTGGTTGACCAACGCCAACAGGTACGCCTTGGCCATCTTTACCGCATGTGCCAACACCTGGATCTAAGCTCATGTCATTGCCGATCATGGAAATACGGGTCAGGGCATCGGCACCACTACCGATCAAAGTGGCGCCTTTCACAGGGGCACCCAATTTACCATTTTCGATTTTGTAGGCTTCTGTGCAGGAGAAGACGAATTTACCATTTGTAATATCCACCTGTCCGCCACCGAAATTCACGGTGAAAATACCATCTTTCACAGATTCAAGTATTTCTTGTGGATCACGATCCCCGCCTAACATGTAAGTATTGGTCATGCGCGGAATAGGCATATGAGCATGAGATTGACGACGACCATTGCCGGTTGGGTCGACTCCCATCAAACGTGCATTCATGCGGTCTTGCATAAAGCCTTTTAAAATACCATCTTCGATTAACACATTTCGTCCGGCTGGGGTGCCTTCATCATCAATGGTGATAGAGCCACGACGATCAGGGATTGTACCATCATCCACCACGGTCACGCCCGGCGCTGCCACACGTTCCCCAAGCAAGCCTGAGAAAACGGAAGTTTTCTTGCGATTGAAATCACCTTCCAACCCATGACCAACAGCTTCATGCAATAAAATTCCAGGCCAACCGGGGCCGAGAACAACTGTTGTTTCGCCCGCAGGTGCAGCAACAGAATCAAGATTTACAACTGCTTGACGTAATGCTTCGTCAACGGCGCCCTGCCAATGATCAGGGGTGACGAATAATTCATAGTTGGAACGACCACCGGACCCATGGCTGCCGCTTTCCATGCGGTCGCCTTGTTCCACAACCACCGATACATTTACGCGTACCATCGGACGAATATCTGCCAGATGTAATCCACCCGGACGCAAGATATGCACCGCTTGCCAGCTGCCACCGATACTGGCGCTGACTTGTTTGACGCGTGGGTCTTTGTCACGGGCATAGGCATCCATCTGATGTAAAAGATCGACTTTATTTTCAAAAGTCATGTTACCCAACGGATTGTCATCTGTATACAGTGCCTGATTGGTGGCGCGTGGCGCATCAGCCAATATGCCTGAATGACCAGATTTTACCGCTTTCACCGCATCAGCTGCACGTAAAAGGCCTGCTTCACTCATATCAGATGAATGGGCGAAGCCTGAAACTTCACCTGACACGGCACGTAAGCCGAAACCCTGAGATGTGTCATAACTTGCACTGCGGATACGTCCATCTTCAAAAACAATATTTTCAGATTGTTTATATTCTAAAAACAACTCACCATCATCTGCCCCTTTTAAGGTGTCATTCACGATGGATTCCGCGCGTGCTTTATCTAATTCGCCGTCGGTGAAAAAAATAGAGTCGGTTTTAGAGACGTCAGACATTCCTGTATCCTTTTATTCTATCTTCTGTATATATGTTGAAACTTTTGATGTCTTATCTTGGCCTAATAGCATATAAGAGTTTGGTTCTTGTATAGGAAAC
>NZ_SMMC01000214.1:38478-63499 GCF_009711445.1 Curvivirga aplysinae
ATCAAAAGATTACAATCATAAGAAAATAGATGTGCTATGAATTGTTTATTTGAAGACTAACCTATTTGGTATCGAAGCCCAGAACAAGAGAAATATAGGGCTCAAGGCCAGCAGAACAACACAATAGAAGTCTTCGACAATAACTTATGTGGTGCCTAGCATGAATAAGGTCAATATCTGCCAAATTAAATAGAAGCAGACAGGGCCGCACAAAATTAAAGGGAAAGTTCCGGGCAGAGAGGAAATCTGACTTCCGGATGTAATGAAATGGGCAAAGAGATGGAAGCAGTCGAAAAAGAAATCGAGATCAGTATGGCAGAGGTGAATGTGGATGATAGTTCCATGCCGCAAACAGATTTATTAGCCAAGCTGGATCACCCTTATCGGTATGAATTAACCAATGAATTGCATGCACGTCCGTTTGAACGGATTGAAGCCCCTGCAAAGGCAACCTTCTATGCCATGACCTCTGGTGAGGGCGGGGCGAAAAGGGACCGTGCGCATGTAAAGGAATTATGTGCCCGTATGGGGGTAAACCCGCCATCGGATAGTAGCAGCCATTTCTCCGCTGATTTTGGCGCGTTTCGTTTGCGATGGGAACGTCATTCGGAATTTTCTACTTATACATTCCTTGTGGAAGGTGAATTTGTCGATCCGTTTTCTTATATGCCGGTCAGCAAAGTGCCTGCGGATTGGTTGCAATCCTTACCGGGTGAACGCATCGTTGCGGTTCATGTGGCCTTTATGGGGGCTGATAAAGAAGTCCCGGATGAGCAAACCATGCGTAAATGGCTTGCTCGTGGGTGTTTGGTGACCAGTAATGTTGCGAGCGACGAAGCGCAAGTTTGGACTGATTTCCAAATTCATGGAGATGGACATAGCCGGATCCTGATTAAAAACCGTGAATTGAATGGCTGGAAAGCGGGCCGTGTCTTGCAGCGTGTTTTGGAAGTTATGACTTATTCTAACATGGCTTTGATGACATTACCATTGGCGCGAAAAGCGGCGGCCCAAATGGTGCATATGGATGCGGCTTTAGCGAGTTTGACATCTCGCATCGCGCAAAACGAAGATGGTGAGGAACAAGAACCTGATAGTGACTATGATGGTGAAATCTTGGCTCAATTAACAGGGCTCTCTGCGCATCTTGAACGGTTATCTTCATCAACCGTATATCGATTGACAGCGTCTCGCGCCTATTATGCGATTGTAGAAGATCGGCTTAAAGAGTTAAACGAAGGTCGCATTGCAGGTTTCCAACAGGTTGGGGAATTTCTGGACCGTCGTTTGGCGCCGGCGATGCGTACCTGTGTTTCCGTGGAAGATCGTCTTTCTGAATTATCCCGGCGGACAACCCGTGCGGCGAATTTATTGCGCACGCGTGTTGATTTCGCGCTGGAAGAACAAAACCAACAACTTCTTTCAACCATGGCTCGTCGATCTAAATTGCAGCTTCGACTGCAAGAAACCGTGGAAGGTCTGTCTGTCGCAGCCATTACCTATTATGCGGTCGGTTTGGTTGGCTATCTGGCCAAGGCTGCAAAATCAACGGGCCTTCCTGTCAGTATTGAAATGATACAAGGGGCAGCTATTCCTGTGATCGCAGTGGGTGTTTGGCTTGCAGGCCGTAAGCTTCGCAAAACCATTATTGGGTCTGAAGAGGATGATACGGCACATTAGTTTGTATATGGTTTTCAACTCAACATTTATCCGCGATCGCTTTGCGGATCCAATAAGTACAGGAGTAGAAAAGCCTGGGGGAAACCTTATGATATTCGCCATAAATGGTCAGTGAAGCGGATGAGATAAAAAACATACCAAACCCTTTCATTAGATACCTGAAAGGATTTCAGATGTTGAAAAAAACATTAAAAATTGAAATGAGATTGGGGCTGCTATTCTGTATCGGCCTTTATCCTGTGGTATATATAACACAAGAAATATCTGAACAACTTTTTCGAGATGACTTAAACCAATTAGAAGCCATTTGGTTTCAAGATTTAAATTTAGCTGTTATCTTTTTCACAATCTACAGCATCATCTTATTTCTGTATCTGTTTTTGATATTTTACCCGTTAAATATCTTCATCAGACACAAAGTAAAAAAGCTTTTGGCCAGTTCTAATCTAAAGCATATTATCGCAATTATTGCCGTCACATCACCTTTATCATTTATTATGCTGAAA
Organism: Curvivirga aplysinae; assembly: GCF_009711445.1. Taxonomy (GTDB): domain Bacteria; phylum Pseudomonadota; class Alphaproteobacteria; order UBA8366; family Aestuariispiraceae; genus Curvivirga; species Curvivirga aplysinae. Next base: position 40,665 of record NZ_SMMC01000214.1, read on the forward strand.
GGCTTATTCATAGTCGGAGTTATGCTTCTAGGACCTAAACCCATAAGCGATTTTTCTTTGATTAATCTCACTGAAGGGACTTTTATTCTCTTAATGGTTATCACTACATCAATAGCAGCAATTCTATCCAATGCTCTTTCAGAAGAAGGCAACAGGGCATAATGAATGCCATAATCCACACCATTAAAGCTGAATTTCAGGTGTAACAATGAAATCCCATCTTAAACTTATTTCAATCTTCTTTTCCACCCTCATATTATCGTTTCAACTTATCCATTCAGCTAATGCAGAAAATATTCGTCTGATTGCAACAAATCATATCATATCAAATTTTATGAGTTCTGAAATTCATAAGCAAGGTTTTGAAACTGTTTAAACATGGGGGGAGTTTCTATGTTTTCAAGAATTAAATTTATGGGTGCAATTTTTGTTATATGTCTAGTGGCTGGCGGAGCTTATGGTGATAGCTACAAGACATTAATGCCTGTCGCTATGGGTCAGTTTAGTCTTTTTGATCTTGATGATCGTCAATCCGACTTTGAGCAAGCCATAAATAGAGGTGATTGTACAGAAGCTAAAGATATTCTGAGTGAGGTTAGCTATCTGAATATAAGGAATTTTTGGCTAAGTCGGATGTATCAAAAGGGTATCTGTTTTGAGCAGGATTATGAAAAAGCGATAAGTCTTTTAATTAAAACAGATGTAAAAGCGCAATTAGCGACCGGAATTGTCCCAGATTGGACAAGTTATCTTAGTAACATACATCATGATCGTGTTGGTTTGTTTTATGAACATGGCTTAGGAGTTGAAAAGGATATAGAGCTTGCACGTCGTTATTATCAATCTGCAATATTTGGGGTGTCATCATATTCTGTTAAGCGCAAAGCATATCCATTTGATACTGATCGATTGATAGATTTTGAAGCATCTAAAATTATAGAAGAAGAATATTCACGTTATCTAAATATCTCAGAAAATGCGCCTGAAAGTTATTATAAGCTTGCACAAGATTTTGACCAACATCCTGTTACAAAATTAGCCGCACATAAACTATATCTAATGGCAAAAAAAATAGGTCACCCCGAAGCAAAACTTCTTGTGATTAAGAGAAGGCTTGCTTTAGAGATGACCTGGGAAGCAGGATATTCTTTCAAAGAAGCGTTACATGACTTGCATGAGTTAATAGAGGCAAGTTATGAGCCGGCATTGGACTATACTATCACCTTGTTACGTGAGAATCCTTTGATCGAATTACGTCAGAATCCATCAATAGAATCGCCGGATGATCCGTTGGCAATAACGAAAAAACAGATTGTACATAGTTTGGAAAAATATATTGCAGGAGAGAGGTCCTCGTACTTTAATATTCCCTTGATGACGCCTTGTGGTAACATATCTAAATTTATGTTGGATTTACAAGATTATTGTGCGTATCGTATTTTAAGGAAACGGTAATTCACCACAGTTATGTTGAGCGTGTTTTGCAATGATTTTATCTTTTTCTTTTGTTTTAACTTCAATGTAATAGGCTACATTATTCAGAGCTTCTTTAGTTCGTTGGAGTCGTTTAACTAGATATGGTGCAAGTGCTTTTGCTAAAGACATTGCTATGTCGGCACCTTCTAGTAGGGTTTTAATAAGTGGTATTCCAATTGGGGCGCTCTTTATAACGCCAATTAGATCATGTGCTTTGTTATAAAGAGGGTGCTTTGTAACTGCTTCAATAGCTAGCAATACATCTAAAGCATTTTCGACTGTTCCCTTATCATCAACTATGATCTGGATTTTTTCTTCGATATCACGTGTGACTCTTAAAAAATCTTCATTAATTTTTTGACATATTGGAGAGAGTTTTTGGTTCGTAGCATTTTTTGGCTCTTGCTGGGAGGTGGGAGCATTATTTTGCGGGCTGTTCAAAATAGTGGGTGATATACTTTTCTGCACATGAGGAGATATCAAGCCGATATGGGTAATTTTATTGAGTTCGTTTTCGGTTTCACCGCCTGGCTTCATAATCCCATCTACTTTTAAGTTTCGATCTTTTTGGAATTTTTTGATTCCATCAATTAAAGATTTATCTGGAATGTCATCTAAGCCGTAAGATGGTATCTCCATATACCCTAGTTTGTTGAGAGTTTCTTTTGTCTTCAAAGTATCTTCGGGATTCGCGGGACTGTTTGAAGATAGTGTTGATTTCAAATTAAAATAATTCACGTTTTGTTCCTGTTTTATGTTTCGAAATAAGCGTCGGGCAATATTAGATTGTATAGGAGAGGTAAGTATTGATAAGATTAAAGATAGAACATGTTAAATTTTTGTCAATAAAAAAAGAACAAAAAGAGAAATAGGGAATTGTCTATCTCTGATTTTTATATAAGAAAATTGTAGATATCGTAATCTGCTGTTCGATAAAAACAGGGGTGCGACACCGTGTCACACCCCTGTTTTTATGTGTTAGCGAGATGTAAGAAAATTGATATAAATCAATAGATTGAGTTGTGTTTTTAGGTTATGTTGCGACGCGAAATAAAAAATCAATAATTTTCAGCTACTTGTAGTTCTTTTCATAATCTTTATGATTTCACCCGGTTTATTAGGGGCGAACTGCGTCTGCTGCCCGCATTTTTAGAATTTAGTGAATGCGGATGTGGTGACAAGGAACGCCAAATCAGTCCGGGACAGGGGAAGAGGGGAAATCTTACCTGCTTCTGTCCACCAAAATTGTAAGGATGGGGACATAATGAAAGCGATTACGCGGAAGCTAGGTCAACTGGGTGTGGCGACAGGTACTGTTGCTGCAGGTCTTGTTGGAATGGCGAGTATGGCGCTAGCTGCTGATCCAGTGAAGTGGCAGTTGGGCCTAAGCGAGCCGGTTGATCCGGCAGCGGTTGATCAAATTTGGTTTCACGATGATATCTTGATGCCATTGATCACTGCGATTTCTGTTTTTGTATTGGTGTTGTTGATTTGGGTATGCATTCGTTTTAACTCAAAAGCGAACCCGACACCAAGTAAGACAACACATCACGTATTGTTAGAAGTGGCTTGGACCATGTTGCCGATTTTGATCTTGGCAGCCTTGGCTTTCCCATCTCTTCGTTTGCTTTACAAATCCGATGATGTTTCCGAAGCTGATATGACCATCAAGATTATTGGTCATCAGTGGTATTGGGAATATGAATATCCGGATGATGGCGGTTTTGCTTTTGATTCCTTTATCGAAGCACGCACATTTGAAGAAGCAGAAGAAAAAGGCGTGAAACGTTTGATGGATGTGGACAACGCAATGGTTGTTCCAACTGGTAAAAACGTACGTTTGGTCATGACTTCTGCAGACGTGATTCACAACTGGGCAGTATCTGAACTTGGTGTTCGTATGGATACAGTACCTGGTCGTTTGAACGAAGAAGGCTTTATTATTCCGGAAGGTAAAGAAGGCATCTATTACGGGTTCTGTTCAGAGCTTTGTGGTAAAGACCATGCTTTCATGCCGATTGCGGTTAAAGCTGTAACACAAGCTGAATATGCACAATGGGTGAAACAAGCTCAGGCTGAATATGCAGCTTTGGATATTAATAATGAACAGCCAGCTAGCAAACTAGCTGAGTTGGATTAAGGTTAGGGTAGGGAGAAAAGTTATGAGTACAGCAACTCACGCCCACGACCACGATCATGGCCCAACTGGCTGGAAACGCTGGGTTTATTCTACAAACCACAAAGATATCGGTACTTTGTATCTGATTTTCTCTGTTGTTGCTGGTTTGATCGGTGGTGCATTCTCCGTTTATATGCGGATGGAATTGCAAGACCCAGGTGTACAATACATGTTGGATGCTGACGGCAATGCCGATGGCCATCTATGGAACGTGGTTGTAACCGCCCATGGTTTGATCATGGTATTCTTTGTGGTAATGCCAGCGGTAATCGGTGGCTTCGGTAACTGGTTTGTGCCGTTGATGATCGGTGCGCCGGATATGGCTTTCCCACGTATGAATAACATCAGTTTCTGGTTGATCGTACCAGCTTTCGTATTGTTGCTTCTTTCGGCAGTAATCGGTGGCGGTGCAGGTACCGGCTGGACAGTTTATCCACCTCTCTCATCGACGCTGGGCCATCCGGGTGCGGCTGTTGATATGGCGATCTTTGCCCTCCATTTGGCGGGTGTAAGTTCCATTTTGGGTGCGATTAACTTCATCACAACAATCTTCAATATGCGTGCACCAGGCATGACATTACATAAAATGCCATTGATGGCATGGTCTGTATTGATCACAGCCTTCTTGCTTGTATTGTCTCTACCTGTATTGGGTGGCGCGATTACCATGTTGTTGACAGACCGTAACTTCGGCACAGCCTTCTTCAATCCTGAAGGTGGTGGTGATCCAATTTTGTATCAACATTTGTTCTGGTTCTTTGGTCATCCTGAAGTATACATCATGATTTTGCCGGGCTTCGGTATCATTTCCCATATTATTTCTACCTTCTCCCGCAAGCCGGTATTCGGTTATTTGGGGATGGCATATGCGATGGTTGCGATTGGTTTCGTAGGTTTCGTGGTATGGGCTCACCATATGTATACAGTTGGTCTTGACGTTGACACACGTGCATACTTCACAGTAGCAACAATGGTTATTGCGGTTCCAACAGGGGTGAAAATCTTCTCTTGGATTGCGACCATGTGGGGCGGTTCTATCCGCTTTACATTGCCAATGCTCTGGGCGATTGCCTTTATCTTCCTATTCACCGTTGGTGGTGTAACAGGTGTGGTATTGGCGAATGGCGGTATGGATTTGCAGATGCATGATACATATTATGTGGTTGCTCACTTCCATTACGTATTGTCCTTGGGTGCATTATTCGCGATCTTCGCGGGTATCTACTACTGGATGGGTAAGATGTCTGGTCGTCAGATCCCGACAGTTGCAGGTCATATTCACTTCTGGACAACATTCATTGGTGTGAACTTGATCTTCTTCCCACAACATTTCTTAGGCTTAGCAGGCATGCCGCGTCGTTACATTGACTATGCTGACGGTTTGGCTGGTTGGAACGCTGTTTCTTCCTATGGTGCTTATCTAACCTTCGCTTCTTCCATCTTCTTCGTGTTCTTGATGATTTACACATTGAAGGCTGGTAAGCGCGTTGGAGATAACTATTGGGGCGAAGGCGCAACCACATTGGAGTGGACAGTATCTTCTCCTCCACCGGTGCATTGCTTCAATGACCTACCACGTGTGAAGTAAAAATTAACAGCTGCCTCATTATGGAACTTGGAATGAAAGTTTTGGGGATTTTCAAAAGAAATAACGAGGCAGCCTTAATTTTACGACGCTATAAGATATAGATGTTGTTTATAGAAAAATAATAAATTCGAAATGGGATTGAATATGTCAGATACGGCATTGGATATTACGGAAACAAAAGAAAATGACGCAACGGACTATGTTGCCCGCGCAGGTCATTATCCAGCTGAGGTGAAAGACTATGTGGCTTTGTTAAAGCCGCGTGTGATGTCCCTTGTTGTGTTTTCCGGGATGGCAGGTTTGTTGGTAGCACCGGGAGAGATGCATCCGTTGTTGGCAGCTGTTGCGATCCTTTGCATTGCTGTTGGTTCTGGTGCGGCTGGTGCAATTAATATGTGGTATGACCGCGATATTGATCTTGTTATGGCCCGTACGAAAGAGCGTCCAATTCCAGCAGGCAAAATGAACCCTGATGAAGCGTTAAGCTTTGGTGTTGTTTTGTCGTTTGCGTCCGTCTTTTTGATGGCTGTTGCTGTGAATTACGCGGCTGCAGCGCTTTTGGCAGGGGCAATTCTTTTCTATGTGTTCATTTATACCATGTGGCTAAAACGTTCTACCCCGCAAAATATTGTGATTGGTGGGGCAGCTGGTGCTTTCCCGCCTATGATTGGGTGGGCGGCAGTAACCGGTGATGTTTCATGGGAGCCAATTGTACTCTTTTCTTTGATTTTCCTTTGGACGCCGCCGCATTTTTGGGCGTTGGCATTGTTCCGTTGCAAGGATTACGCAAAGGCAGGTGTACCAATGTTGCCAGTTGTATCTGGTGAAGAAGCAACCAAGAAGCAGATGTTGTTTTATACATTAACTCTGTTTCCAATTGCGGCTGCGCCAACTTTCCTTGGTTTTGCTGGTTGGATTTACTTCACTGTTTCTTTGGCGTTGAACCTTGTCTTCTTAGCAGCAGCAGTTGCTGTGATGCGGGAAGATGGTGAAAAGACCGAATATAAGCAAGCCAAACGTATGTTTGGTTTCTCAATCCTATACCTATTTATGCTGTTTGCCGTGTTGGTAATGGACAGCCCGAATACATTATGGGGGTAAATATGGAGGCTACAATCATGAACGATCAAGTACAAGAAACTGAAGACGAAAAAGCAGATCGTGCGAAACGTCTACGTCAGAAGAATATTGTTCTAGGCTTGGCTTTGGTTGGATTTATTATTTTGCTTTATATGGTGTCCTACGTTCGTATCACGAGCCTCTAGGATAAAATTGAAAGACATACTTTTAGGTGAAAGTTTCATTCGATGACTGTTGATTCTGATAAAATAGCACAAAGAAATAAGCGTGTTGCGATATACACGGTTTTATCTGTGTGTTTTATGGTGGGATTAACTTATGCATCTGTACCTCTTTATGATTTGTTTTGTCGTGTAACTGGTTACGGCGGCACAACACAACAAGCAGAAGAGGCGTCAAATGTGGTTTTGGACCGTGATGTAACTATTCGATTTGATGCTAGTACTAATGCGGCATTGCCGTGGGACTTTGATCCGGTACAGCTCAAAGTCGAAATGAAGGTTGGTCAAAATGGTGTGGCTTTTTATCGAGCCAAAAATACCAGCGATGAAATCATCAAAGGGACAGCAACTTTCAATGTAACACCGCAAAAAGCGGGCCCATATTTCGTAAAAGTAGATTGTTTCTGTTTTACAGAGCAAGTGCTTAGACCTGGGGAAGAAGTTGATATGCCGGTTGAATTCTATGTCGACCCGGAAATCGCTGAAGACCCGCATATGGATGACATTAAAACAATTACCTTATCTTATACTTTCTTCCGCCTCGAAGAGGAGGAAGATGAAGTACAGGATACGGTCGAAAACAAGAATGGGATTTCTCCTGTTACCGCGGAAGCGGGATAGGAAAATCCTTCTGGTGAACCGCCAAGCCGGTGCTGAGGGAATTTCTGGAAACAGAAATCTGATATCCGGTAAGGCAAAATTATAGAAAGGGATGGGGGATTATGAGCGCAGAAAATCACGCCCCGAACCATGATTATCATTTGGTTGATCCGAGTCCATGGCCGTTTGTTGGGTCTTGGTCCGCATTTGTTTTAGCATTTGGTGCCGTGTGGTATTTCCACCCGGATATCATGTTGCCAGGTATGGAAAGCCTTGGCGTTTGGAAAATTGTTCCAGGCCTATTGCTTGTTCTTTACACTATGTATGGTTGGTGGCGCGATGTGATCCGCGAAGGCGGTGAAGGTCATCACAAACCAGTTGTACAATTGGCAATGCGTTATGGTACAGCCCTTTTCATCGCATCCGAAGTTATGTTCTTCGTTGCATTCTTTTGGGCTTATTTCGATATTGCATTCTATTATGACGAAATCGCACAGGTTCTTCGTGTTGAAGCCACAGGCGGTGAATGGCCACCAGTAGGTGTTGAAACATTTAACGCTTGGGATTTGCCATTCATGAATACGCTGATCTTGTTATTGTCCGGTTGTACCGTGACATGGGCGCATCATGCATTGCGTGAGGGTCATCGTGAGCAAGTTATTAATGCTTTGACAATCACAGTATTGCTAGGCCTATGCTTCACAGCATTGCAAGCATATGAGTATGGTCATGCGACATTCGGTTTTGAAGATGGCATCTATTCTTCCGTATTCTACATGGCGACAGGTTTCCACGGTTTCCACGTAATCGTTGGTACAATCTTCTTGGCTGTATGCTTGATCCGTGCAAAACGCGGTGCTTTCACACCGACCTCTCATTTCGGTTTTGAAGCAGCTGCATGGTATTGGCATTTTGTCGACGTTGTATGGTTATTCCTGTTCGTGGCTGTTTACTGGATGGGTGGTTAATCCACCCCCTTTAACAGCGCGCAGAATTAATCTGAAAGCGAGAAAAAACATGACAAAGACGACTGGTGAATCCCCAACTGATTTTCCGCCACAATCGTCTCTTCATGTTGCTATTAAGGGCCTCTGTCCACGATGTGGGCAGGGGCGCCTTTTTATCAAATATCTGAAGATGGCAGATCGTTGTGATCACTGCGATCTGGATTTTACCAAAGCCAATGTTGGGGACGCAGCTGTTCCCTTTATTATGTTACTGGTTGGTTTTATTGGAGTTGGTCTTGGTGTCTGGCTTCAATTTAAATTTGATTCACCTTTCTGGATTCAGATTGTTGTGACCTTCCCGGTTATTATCGCATTGACCTTATGGCTGCTTCAGCCCTCCAAAGCATTATTTTTTGCGTTGGAATATAAACAAAAAGCTGGTGAAGAAGGCCGTAATACCTTTGACGCAGAGGATTAATCCGCCTATCAATATCTAAATTATTTATTTGGGTATTTTGGTGGACCATGCGATTTCAATTTAAACTTATTCCAACCTTGATGGCAGTTCCTGCCCTGATCGTTATCTTCGGTTTATGCTTTTGGCAGGTGCAACGCCTGCAATGGAAAAATGACCTGATTGATAAAATGATATCTCGTGCCAATTCCCCTGCGGTCGAATTACCAGCAGGAAACTTGAACGAAGAGGAGACGGAATTTCGTCCTTTCACGGTGCGTGGCATTTTCGATCATGAACATGAAATATATTTGGTGAACCGTTCCTTGAATGGGAACCCTGGGGTGCATGTTTTAACCCCGTTGGTCCGTGAAGATGGTCAGGGTGCGATCTTGGTAAACCGCGGTTGGGCACCATTTGAAGACGGGCGTGATAAGAAAGAAAACCGCATTGCGGGTTTGGTTGGTGGCATACAGGAAGTTTCCGGTCTGCTGCGTTTTCCGAAGGGCCGGAATATGTTTATTCCAGATAATGATCTGACAAAAAATGTGTGGTTCTATATTGATATGGAACAGGTAAAACAGGCAGTCGGTTATGATCTTGCTGATTATTATATCCTTTCAGCGGATGATCAGGTGCCCGGTGGGTTCCCGATTGGGAAGCAATGGCATTTGAAATTGGCAAATAACCATCTGCAATATGCGATTACTTGGTTTAGCCTTGGCATCACTTTGTTAGTGATCTTCTTATTGTTTAGTCGTAAAAAAGAAGAAACAGAAGAATAGAGGGGCATTATGGGTGACATCTATACCAGCCGTGAGATGATTGAAAAACTTATCGGCTTTAATACAACATCTTCATTGAGTAATCTGCCATTAATTGAATTCGTGGAAGAGTATCTAAAAAGTCACGGTGTCGAAAGCCAACGTGTTTACAACGAGGATAAAACCAAAGCTAACTTATATGCGACTGTTGGCCCGAAAACAGAGGGTGGTGTCGTGTTATCCGGTCATACAGATGTAGTCCCTGTTGATGGACAGCCTTGGGAGACAGACCCTTGGTCGATAGTTGAAAAAGACGGCAAGCTTTATGGTCGCGGCACCTGTGACATGAAAAGCTTTTCTGCAATCGGCCTATCGTTAGTACCAGAGATGTTGAAAGCCAATTTAAAGAAGCCCATTCATTTTGCGTTGAGTTACGATGAGGAAGTTGGTTGTGTCGGGGCACCGGCGATGATTTCTGAGATGGCAGAACTACTCCCTCAATCCCACGCCGTAATTGTTGGGGAACCAACAGACATGAAGATTACGAATGCGCATAAAGGCATTTTGGGGCTACGTACGCATATTCGTGGGCATGAAGTACATTCCTCACAAGTAGAACGTGGCGTTAGTGCGGTGATGATCGGTGCAAAGCTTGTAAACTTTATTACCGAAATGATGGCTGCAAACAAAGCCGCAGCGGATAGGAGTTTGGAGTTTGATCCTCCTTACTCTACTTTAACAGTTGGCGTCATAAATGGCGGAACTGCGGGTAATATCATTGCGCGTGATTGTGAGTTTGAATGGGATATTCGTACCATGCCGGGCGACGATCCGCATCAATTTGTAAAACGTTTCCGTGACTATTGTAAGACCCTTATTCCGGATATGAAGAAAATCTCGGACGATTGTGATATCGTGACTGTTATCGAATCTGAAGTCCCTGCTTTATGTCCGGAAGAAGATGGCGCCGCTGATGCGTTGGTGCGTCAATTAACCGGGCAAAATACCACGCAAGTTGTACCTTATGCTGCTGAAGCCGGGCAATTCCAAGAAGCGGGATATTCGACAATTATTTGTGGGCCTGGTTCTATCGATCAAGCACATCAACCCAATGAATTTATTGAAATTTCACAAGTGGAATTATGTGAGAAAATGTTGCGCCGATTAATTGAGGTGCAAGCATAAATACATAGGGGAGCCATATGAAGTCGAATGAACGTCATCAAAGACGGTCTGCTGCGATCCGAAAAACCATGGATGCGGTTTCGAGGACTATGGCTCAACCTCATTCAGTCGACGTCATTGATACGGCAAAAGAATATTTGATTGAATTGGCGAAGAGAGCGGAGCTTTTCCCATACGAAGATTTCCCTATTCCTGAAAAGCGGAATGAAACGCTTTATAAGGTTTACTCTGATAAAAACGGTCAGAATGCATTATATGTCTATGTAACCAAATCTGGAGGTGTTTATCGCCCCCATGACCATGGCAAGGCTTGGGCGATTATCGCGGGCGTGCGCGGATATGAACGCCATTACTTTTATGAACGCAAAGAGGGTGATGCAACAGATGGCCCAGCAGAGCTAGTTAATAAAGGTAGCGTGGTTGTCGGTCCCGGTAAAGCGACTTCCTTTATGATACGCGGTATTCACTCTATTGAGCATATTAATCATCAACCGTTTTTACATCTACATTGTTATGGATATGAATTTGAACAGCAAGATACCCGTCTTGAATATGATCAAGATAATGGCATAGCTGTCTATAGCAATGATGTTGGGCGAATTATTGACATGCCCTTGTCGGATGAATAATCAAAAAGTTTGATTTAGGTTATAAAAGCAGAAAACCCCGAAGCTTGCTTCGGGGTTTTTTGGCGCGCCCGGAAGGATTCGAACCTCCGACCATCTGATTCGTAGTCAGGTACTCTATCCAGCTGAGCTACGGGCGCATATTGTTTGTCTGAAGAAGCGATGTTCTCTCGACGGGCGCTTATGTACTGTTTCCTGATGGCTTTGGCAACCCCTGAAACTGAAAAAAGTTAAATTTATTTTACAAAAATTTCAAAATCATTGGAAAACCGTCGAAAATATATTTCTAGTTGGGATACGAGGCGTTGCTTTTTTGCATCAATTGATTGGCACAAAGTTAAAATTTTGGAATAAAATCAAATAAACAGGCGGTTGAAGCTTGCGATTGTCTATTAAAAAAGCTTAAACTGTTTTGACTTAGACGGTAAATATGTTACAGCATCGTCAAAGTTATCTTAGGGGGCGATCAATATTTGTCATGATTTCAGAATCATGCGATGTTGTTTCGCTTGCATTTGAGTAAACAAATTTGAAGGGACGTAGCTTGTTAGATTGCAATCTTTTCTCCTTCGGATTAGTTTATGATTTAAGCATTGGGTAAAGTCATTGAATAATAAAAGGCAGTCTTGGGGCATGGGTGTTTCAAAGAAATTAGCCGTTAGTGCGAGTTTAGCATTGTTCTTGTCAGGTTGTGGATCTTTATGGTCTGACGAGGGTGCGTCTTCTGCGGCAACAACTTCTAGTTCGACAACACAAACATCAACAGTTGCTCCGGCTCCGGCTCCGGCCCCTGTTGCAAATACAACAACTATTGCGGCACCAACATATGCGGCGGCTGGTGAACCTGTTACCTTTGTGGGTGACAAAGTTGACGAAATGGCTGGTGATCTTGGGAAGCTGCAAGATCAAGTTGCTGGGCTTCAAGGTCGTTTAGGATCTATCCAGGTGGACGCTGAAAAGAGATCGGATGATTATCATGCATTGCTAGGCATGATCACCGCGCGTTTGCAACGTGGATCTACACCAGGCAACCCAATTTGGTTGATCAATGGAATCAAGCACAAATTGAGCTTGAACAAGTTGCAGAAACAATTCCACAAATGACGAAACTGTCTAACGACGCTGCTGACTCTGCTGCTTTCGGGCAGTATTTGTTAAGCGCGGTTCAGGCGACATATGGTCTAAGTGGTGCGGTTGAATCGGATCATGTACGTTTGGAAGTATTGGAAGATGATGTCCTTCAAACAATGGTGAGTATCGATCGTTTGATGACTGATCTATCTCAGGATATGAACCGTCAAAACATCTATGTGAATAATGAACGTCAAAATATGACAACATTATCCTTGGCGATTAAGAACGGTGAGTTGTATGGTTCAAGCCTTGCAACACGCGCTTTCACACAGACAGAAACTTTGGCACGTGCTGAAGCACAATCTTCTGTGCCAAAAGCATCCGATCGTCCATTGGTTATCATTCGTTTTGATCGTCCAAATGTACAATATCAACAAGCGTTATATAATGCCGTAAGTCAGGCATTATCACGTAAGCCGACAGCGACATTCGATTTGGTTGCGATCAGCCCACAACGTGGTACAGCGGCGCAAATCGCTTTGAATGCATCGGCAGCAAAACGTAATGGTGAGGCTGTTCTTCGCTCCTTGCGTGATATGGGTGTGCCAAGTGGTCGTGTCCAAATGTTGGCACAAGAAAGCCCAAGTGCAACAGCAAATGAAGTTCACTTATATGTTCATTAAAGCATGATGTAATCGTCATTTGCTTAAAAGAGCATTTTGAAAGGGTTATCCTTTCTAGAAAAATATATAGCCCGGTTGTCCCAAAGGATGCCGGGCTAACTCTATAAAATACTAATTGGTTAGGAATTTCGGAATTCCCCTGTTCCGATATAATTAAAGTCGATAAAGGAAGAAATTATGGCTGACAATTATCGTATGGATTTCCCAGTGTCTTGGGATGAATTGCATCGTAACGCCCGCGCTTTGGCATTTCGCTTACAAGAAAAAGGCCCGTTTAAAGGTATCGTAGCAATCACACGTGGTGGCTTGGTGCCCGCAGCGATTATTTCCCGCGAGTTGAACATCCGTCTGATTGATACAGCTTGTGTGGCATCCTATGATCACAAAGATCTTGGGACTTCCGCCGTCATGAAAGAAGTCGTTGCCACAGAAGATGGTGAAGACTGGCTAATCATTGATGATTTGGTAGACACAGGTACTACTGCAAAAGTCGTGCGTGAGATGCTGCCAAAGGCGCATTTCGCAACAGTTTATGCAAAACCTGCTGGCCGTCCGATGGTGGATACATTTATTACAGAAGTCTCCCAAGACACATGGATTTACTTCCCATGGGATATGGATCTTGGTTATGCACAACCAATTGCCGAACGAAATGTAAAGATTAAAGACTAGTTCTCAACGAATTATATCTTTTAAAGGGGCGGCTTTTTAGTCGCCTTTTTTGTTTTGGCAAAATAAAACCGGATATAACGCCCGGCTTTTAACTGCAATACTTTTAAAAATTATACTTCTTATAAACCTTCTGCGTGATCTTCTAATTCTTCCAGATCATTCAGATGGATCATGCTTCCTTCTTGCAGGCGAATAACGCGATCTCTTTTTAAGTTCGTGAAAGTGCGACTAACGGTTTCTGTTGTAAGGCCAAGATAGTCACCAATATCTGCACGGCTCATCGGCACATAGATAGGTGTTGCTGCCTCGCCACGCTTTTCTGCGCGCTTGGAAAGGGTCAGTAGGAAACTACATAGTTTTTCTTTGGCTGTCTTGCGGCCTAAAAGTAACATTTGCTCTTGTGCCATTTCCAATTCGTTGGATGCCATGTTTAACATCTGCTTGGAAAGTTTAGCATGATTATCCACCATCTCTTCCAAGTCCGTGCGACGGAAGCGACAGAGCGTTGTTTTATTCACAGATTCTGCGGAATAGACATAATTGTCTTTCATCGCGATTCCTAGGAAGTCGCCTGCGAAGAGAAAGCCTGTAATCTGACGTCGACCATCTGCGAGCAACTTATATAATTTAACGGCACCACCTGTTACATTAAAAAGAAACTCTGCAGGTTCTTTTTCATCAATAATTGGTGCACGTGCGGGAACCTCAAGATGCGTTACAATCGCATCAAGTTCTTCTAATTCTTGATTGTTCAAACAATTGCAGAAAGATAAATCTCTGACAGAGCAATTCGCACAAGGATTTTCGTACTCAACATTTTCATGAGCGTTGGGTGAATCATTATATATCCGGGTTTTTCCAGCAGCCGTAATACCCATAATTTTGCCTTTTAATCCATATTACATAGCTATTTATCTATGCTTTATCGTAAGAAAAATGGAACCATTCCAATTACTATTTATCTATTACGTTATAATTCAGAAAAAATGAGTTTTCTGCAAGCAATAGTTTAGATTTCAAATTAATTTTGTCTAATTATGGATATGATGTGGTAGGTGGATACGGAAGACAGTACCTTTCTCACTGGTTTCTAGTAACCATAGATCACCACCATGCGCACGTATCAATTCACGCGCAGTTACAAGGCCTAGACCAGTCCCCCCGCTTCGCGCAGAGCTTTGAAATGGTTTAAATAGATTCTTTTCGGCGCGTGGTGGTAAGCCCGGACCATCATCTTCTAAATCCAGTAACCAAAAATCCTGATCCTCTCCCTCTAAAGTAATCCGGATGGTTTCTGCGCCCGCTTGAACCGAGTTTTGAATTAAATTTGTGATGACTCGGAAAATATGATCACGATCTGCTTCAAGTTCTCTGTTTTGTTTAATTTCCGAAAGAATGCGAATATCGCCTTTTATGCCTTCGCTGATTTCTTGAATGACAGGCGCTAGACAGAATTTAGTGACATTAATAGGAGGTGTTTCCTGACCCACGAAATTTAAAGTCTGGCTGCAAAGGTTCACAGCGCGGTCAATCGCGGAAATTAATGCTGGGGCGATCTTACGTACTTCTTTCGGATCGTCAGATGTTTCAAGACGATCTGAGACGACAAGGGCGGTTGAAAGAATGCCACGAAGGTCATGATTGATCTTGGCAACGGCGGTTCCAAGAGCAGCTAAATGTTCTTTTTGCTTAAGCAGATTGTGTAAGTTTCTCTGTAAACCTGACAGTTCCTGCTGGGCCTTTCCAACTTCATCACGACGGCTGCCGGGGATCATAATACGGCTTTCATCTTCTGGGTTCTCTGCAAATTGCACCATGTTACTGGTAAGTTTACGCATTGGACGTACCAGAAACCATTGTAAAGAGAGATAAACTAATCCTGCTGTGATGATTGAGATGAACAAAGATAAGGCAACGATGCGCCACCCAAAAGCATGAATCTCCTCTACTAATGGGTGTTGACTTAGAATGATTTCGATCTCGGTTCTTTTGTCGTGAGGCGAAAAACCAACAACACGTATAACTTTACCATTTTCGCTAGCGAAGGTTTGAAATGCATCGAAGATAAGTGGAAAGAACATTGGGTCTCTAAGGTCAAAGCTTTCATCCACTGATGGTGGCATGTCATTTAGCATAGCTTGTCGCATGCCAACGCGTTTAACTGCGATACTATTGACGCCCACATGGGTTAATAAAGTGGATTCCATTTCCTTTGAGACCATACCGTCAGGCGCCGCATCCAATGTTAAAACGGCTAAATGCGCTGCATTTAATTTTTCATGAAGCCAATTAAGTCGGAAATTTGCAACCGAGGGGGCAAAAATTAGGAATTCAGAAAGCATGACAAAACTAACGGTCAAAACCAACAGCCGGGCAGATAGGCTTCTGAACCAATTGGTGTTTTGTGCTTTGCGATCAATTGTGCTTGGCGTATCTGACATAGGTAAGAATACAACTTCTTTGTGAGAATATATTCAGAATATTCTAATTCATCTTATATTAAATACAAATCTGATTTTAAAACAAATATTCTAGTATTTTGTGAATTACTTATTGCGAATTTTATTTATGAGCACCGGTAAAAGCGCAAGGGCCGCCAATCCTGATAATGCGATCAGGATTTCGGATGTTACAACGGCAGAAAGACTAAAAGCTTCGCCTGATTCAAATACTTTTCCAAGGCCTGCGCCAAAATATGTAAATACCAAAGCACCAGGAATAATACCGATAAAGGTACCAACCACATAGTTCCGTAAACTAACGCCAAGGAACGCCGGGACAAGATTGACCACGAAAAACGGAAAAGCGGGAACAAGACGTAAGAATAACAGATAACTAAACTCATTCTTTTTAAAGCCAGCTTCCAATTTAGACATCCATGGACCAGCTTTTTCACGTAGACTGTCACCGATGGAAGATTTGGCGGCAATAAATAGGCCTGACGCCCCTAATGTTGCTGAAAAAACAACAAGAAAAGCACCGTAAAACGGCCCAAATAAGAAGCCACCTGCGACAGACATTAATGTGCCACCCGGTAGGGAAAACAGAACAACAATTACGTATGCTGCACCAAATAAAAGCGGGGCTACGATTGGATAATTTGCAACACCTTGGGTAAGAGTTTCATGATTGTCGCGTAAAACATCTTCGCTAATATAATTATGTGCCCCTGTTCCAAAGAATAGAATCAATCCAGCAGCTAATATAAACAAAGGCAAGAGTTTCTTGAGTTTGTTGGTTTTGTTATTAGATGCTGTTTCTTGTGTCACGTCAGTCATACCTGTTTTTCCATAGAATGGGCTGTAATATAAATACGACTATGCAAAATTTGGCTGGAAAAGGCTATACACTCTCTGGTAAACCCTTCGTGAGCGATATGTTAAGTCACTTAAGTTCGGGTGTTTCAGATAAGTTGGTTACGATCTGACCTGTAAATGAAATGAATCAGGCTTTATTTAAACGAATGCTGCCTTTTTTCGCCAGATGGCATTGACTTACCCGTATTTCAGCACTATACAGCGCGTTCGAAATTTTAGGTTCCGCCTAAAGTGCCATTTCGGCTGTCTTTCTTCTATCTTGGAAGATTACTTACGAAAAGGGTTTAGGCAGAAAACGGATGTTTTGGTTTGTTAGACATATAAGAGACTGGGACATTCCTCATTTAGGAGAGATAAAATGAAACGTACATTCCAACCAAGTAACTTGGTTCGCAAGCGTCGCCACGGTTTCCGTGCACGTAAAGCAACAGTAGGTGGTCGTAACGTATTGGCTGCGCGTCGCGCTAAAGGCCGTAAGCGTCTGTCCGCTTAAGTTAGATGTCTCACACCGTCGAGATTCTAAAACGGCGGTCTGAGTTTCTGCGCGTGGCCAGTGCGAAACGAAGTTTTGCGACCCCGGGGCTTGTGCTTCAAGTACGTGAGACACCGAAGGGCGCAGTGGATGCACCCCACGCGACAATCCGGGTCGGGTATACTGCTAGCAAGAAAATTGGTAATGCAGTAACCCGGAACCGGGCACGCAGACGTCTAAGGTCAATTGTGGCAGATACTTTGCCCACGATGGCGATTGCCGGATATGATTATGTGGTGATTGCACGGTTTGCTTCCCCGAAAAGACCTTATACAACGCTTTTGCGTGATATGAAACGTGCTTTGAAGCAGTTATCCCTGATACAATCTTCATCAGGTAAGGCTGCAAACAAAGTTGAGAAGCAAGGTGAACAGGATAAGATTTCCGGTGATGTCATTCCTAATCAAGGAAAACTTCCCACCAAGACGGCATAACATCAGGCGATAAAGACGCTTTTCTTATTGATGTTCTATCAGAATTAAAGCCGATTTCCTCCCTTTCGCATCATGTCGACTTAAAATCTTAAAAAAATCACCTTATATGATGAATTTGGACTCGTCATACAGGCGGTCAATGTGTATCAGTTGATGGCCTGTTGTTGGGCTATGTTTCAATTGTCGTTATTTAACGACTCAAACGTGACTATCCGGGGTTTCCATGGAAAACAAAAATCTGATCCTAGCAGTGGTCTTGTCTTTGGCAATTTTACTGGGCTGGAATTTTCTTTACGAACAACCACGTCTTCAGGAAGCAGCTGATGCTGCCAATGCCGAAGTTGTAAATACTGATGGAGCGCCTGTTCCAGCAAACCCGACTGCCAATGCAGAAATGCCAACACCCGCAGGCGAAGAAATTCAATTCAACATTGATCGCCCACGCAGCGCCATCTTGAAAGATGTGCCGCGCTTGGCAATTAAAACAGATCGTTTGGAAGGTAGCCTAAGTCTAAAAGGGGCGCGTATCGATGATTTGATTTTAACAGATTATCGTGAAACGCTTGACCCAGATAGCGCGAAAATCCAACTCTTCCAACCAACAGGTTCTCATAATGCTTATTATGCTGAATTTGGCTGGTGGGTTGAGAAAGGTATGGCTGGTCCAAATAAAGACACAATCTGGTCCGCTGATGCAGATGTGTTAACTGTTGATGAGCCGGTAACTTTAAGTTGGAATAATGGTCAAGGATTGACATTCCAACAAGTGATTACATTGGATAAAGATTATTTATTCACAGTGACACAGAAAGTTGTGAATGATAGCAGCCAGAATGTTTCTGTGGCATCTTACGGTATTATTTCCCGTAACAAGACGCCTGAAACAACAGATTTCTATATTCTTCATGAAGGTATGTCTGGTGTATTTAATGAAACCTTAGAAGAGCTTTCTTATGGTGACATTCAAGATGATAAACAAATTCAAGAAACAACAACTGGTGGCTGGCTAGGTATTACAGACAAATATTGGATGTCTGCTTTGGTGCCGGATCAGTCTTTGGAAGTTGCGACACGCTTTAAAGCAACGCCAGCAAATAACGATTACCGTTATCAGGCTGATTTCTTGAATCCGCAAACAGTTGTTGGGGCAGGTCAGACTGTTGAAGCAACTTCTCGTCTTTTTGCGGGCGCAAAACAAACAACCTTATTCGATCAGTATAGCGCAGAATTCGGTATTTTGAATTTTGATCTGGCTATCGATTTTGGTTGGTTCTACTTCCTGACAAAACCGATCTTCTATGCAATTCATTGGTTATACGGAATTTTAGGTAACTTTGGTGTGGCTATTTTGGTACTCACATTAGGTATTAAATTATTGCTCTTCCCATTGGCGAATAAATCCTATCAATCCATGTCTAAAATGAAGTTGTTGCAGCCAAAGATCCAACAGATCAGAGAGCGTGCTGGCGATGATCGTCAAAAGATGCAACAGGAAATGATGGGTCTGTATAAGAAAGAAAAAGTAAATCCAATGGCGGGTTGCTTACCGATCTTGGTACAAATTCCGATCTTCTTTGCGTTATATAAAGTATTATTTATTACCATTGAGATGCGTCATGCGCCATTCTTTGGCTGGATTCACGATCTGTCTGCACCGGACCCACTTACCATTTTAACAGGTTTTGGTCTGTTTGATTGGCAAGTACCTGCTGCATTGGCGATGATCAACATTGGTATCTGGCCGATCATCATGGGTGTTACCATGTATCTACAACAAAAATTAAACCCTGCACCAGCTGATCCGGTACAAGCTAAGATCTTTATGTTTATGCCAATTTTCTTCACATTCCTATTGGGTACCTTCCCGGCTGGTCTTGTGATCTATTGGGCATGGAACAACAGCTTGTCCATTTTACAGCAATGGGTGATTATGAAACGGATGGGTGTTGCCATTGGCGGTGGCAAGGCCGAATCCTGATCCAATAAAAATATGTTAAAGAGCCGCGTCTGAAAAAGATGCGGCTTTTTTATGCGAATTGGCTTAGGCTGGTCGTAGTTTATTTAACTGAAAGATGAAAAGACGTTATGGCTTTTGAATTCAGCGACGACGAAATTGAAGAAGGTCGCAAATTTTTTGCACAATCCTGTGAGTTCCAACTTGGCGTGACCAAACTGGCGGCCTTACCAACAGCAGGTATTCCTGAAGTCGCATTCGCGGGACGTTCCAATGTAGGTAAATCCAGTCTTGTGAATGCGTTAACAGGACGTAATACTTTGGCGCGTACATCAAATACACCGGGACGTACGAAGGAATTAAATTTCTTCTTACTTGGTGGTCGTTTGATGATGGTGGATTTACCCGGGCATGGATATGCGAAAGTGTCCCGATCTGAGGTTCAGGCTTGGACACGTCTGGTACGTGACTACTTGCGTGGACGTGTAGAGTTAAAACGTTTGTGCTTATTAGTTGACTCTCGTCACGGTCTGAAGGATCCAGATCGTGAATTAATGGATATGCTGGATATTGCTGGTGTGGCTTATCAGGTGATTTTGACCAAGTCGGACAAGGTCAAACAATCCATGTTGGAAGAAACAGCCAATAAGGTACGTAAAGAGATTAAAACACGCGCAGCTGCTCATCCTGAGATATTTATTACTAGCTCCCGTAAAGGATATGGCATTGGTGAATTACGTGCCTTATTGACCGATATGGCCCAGCCTGTATAAATTCTCAAAAAGAAACGATTTTAGATTAAAATTTTAATAAAGAGTAAAACCCATGGATAAGACAAAACGTCGTTTGGAATGGCTGGAAAAAGCAGGACTTTTAGCAGAAGCGCTTCCATATATGCGACGTTACACCGGCAAGAATATTGTGGTGAAATATGGTGGTCACGCCATGGGAAGCGAAGAATTATCTCGCAAATTTGCTCGTGATATCGTGATTTTGAAGCAAGTTGGGGTCAATCCAATCGTGGTGCATGGCGGTGGTCCGCAAATTGGGGCGATGCTCAAGAAAATCCATAAGCAAAGTGAATTTGTTGATGGTCACCGGGTGACTGACGCAGAAACCGTTGAAATTGCTGAAATGGTTTTATGTGGCAATATCAATAAATCCATCGTTGCCAATCTGCAAAATGAAGGCGGTCGCGCAGTTGGATTATCCGGTAAGGATGGTAGCCTAATTCGTGCCAAAAAGCTTGAGCGTACCGTTGTCGATCCGGATTCCCATATTGAAAAGGTAATTGATCTTGGCTTTGTGGGGGAGCCAACTGAGGTTGATCCATCTATCATTAACGTGTTGATGGAATCTGAATTTATTCCGGTTGTCGCGCCAATTGGTATTGGTGAAGAAGGACGCACCTATAATATTAATGCGGATACAGCTGCTGGTGCGGTGGCTGGTGGCACCAATGCTCGTCGTTTATTGTTGTTAACGGATGTGCCGGGTGTGTTGGATAAAAATGGTGAGTTGATCCGTGAGCTTACTGTTTCACAAGCAAAAGCCTTGATTAAAGATGGGACCATTCATGGCGGTATGATTCCGAAAGTTGAAACATGTTTCCATGCGATTGAAAAAGGGGCCGATGCTTCGGTTATTCTGGACGGGCGTGTGGCGCATGTTATTTTGTTAGAAATGTTTACGGAAATGGGGGCAGGAACCCTTATCACTGCTGATTAATAAGGCGGCGTCATATCCTCCACTATCCGAGTTCAATCGAGTTCTTCTAATACTTCCAATAATTCTTCTTTTTCCATGCTATATTGTCCATTTGCATCCGGCATAATGATTAACGAATTGGGCAGTTTAGCGATTTGAACTTGAATTTGTCGTGCGCTATGTGCAGAGATCCCAGCTTTATAGCATAACGCGCAAATACGTTTTGGACGTGGTTGGGTTAAGGTATTGGAAACAATCTCTAGTGGAACATCCGACATCATGGCAATGGCTGAAAATAACTTATCTCTGTGACCATTATCTAAACAATCATCAATAAAATCCTGATTTAAATTTCCACTCGCCTTTAGGGCTGCAATTTCGTCGTGGATACTGCTTCCTTCTTCCCAATCTTCGCCGGGTAAATTTGCTTTCTGTTGGGCTTCTTGCGCGATCTTGTTTTCAATTGATTGAGTGAGTTGGAGCAATAGATCATCGTCAAGATCAGTGCGTTCTTGGAGATCATGTAAGAGTTGCATCGCAACAAAATCAGTTAACCGTGTAACGGTTTTGGCAGATAATTTGGGGCGTTGGACCAGAGGATCGTGCCATCCAACATGTTTGGGAGCTTCTTCTAGGATTTTATCCATAGAATCCTCGTCAATATTGGATGTCTTGTTTTCTAATAGGTTGAAAATGGCGTCAACATCACCCGTTTCGACAATAGCACCTGATATTTTTTCACTAACACCATCCCGTTTAGAGATAGCGCTAATCACTTCTTTGAGTGGATGGGTATTGATAATATCCAATAGATCTTGGTCTGCTAGTACAGGGGAAAATTGTAAAACAGGTTCTGCGACTGTGAGAGAACTATCTTTTGCCAAAAGTTTGATGACTTCTTTTGGTACATTTGGAAATTCTTTAATCGTATCAGCTAGTATACTTCTGACATGTTCGACTTCATCTTGTGCTAACTGTGTTAAAATATCAGATGTAACCGATAAAACGAGTTCTTTCGCTTGTAAGGGAAGGTCGGGTAAAATCCTGCCGATTTTATTAGCTAATTGATGTCGGACTTGTGGATCATTGTCTTTTGCAAGGATTAGGTCTGCTTTACGTGGGGTGTTGTCATTAAAGGCGATTGCTCGACGTACAGCGGCATCTTTATCTTCGGCTAGAAAATATAAAATTTCCTCAGGTGTTTGGGCGTGATGTGCTAAAGCTTTGCGAACCTCAGTATCTGGGTCCACCATTAATAAACGTGCATCCTCATAGGATAAGTCGTTAGGAACTTTAGGATGTGTATATGTATTCATTATTATTTTCTTATATCAACAGTTTA
>NZ_SMMC01000129.1 GCF_009711445.1 Curvivirga aplysinae
GTTGAATTCAATCACAGCTATGCGCTATCAAATATTCAACAAGGAATGAAGCGGGCTTGAAGGTCTTTACTCAGAACATAAAAAGCAAGTTTCATTTAAACAAATTTTGTAAATTTTAATTGTAAAGATTGAAAAGGATCAAGAAAATGACTGACAATCTAGGTATCGAATTCAACTGGAATGGCGACGAAGGTAAAGGTGAAAACTTTCCTGCACCGGATTACGCACCAGATCGTTGGGCAACAACACGTCGTGATTATTCAATGGATGATGTGCGCAAACTTCGTGGTTCTGTTCAAATCCGACATACTCTGGCTGAGATGGGCGCCCAAAAACTTTGGAAACTGATCACAGAAACACCATATGTAAACACATTGGGTGCTTATACAGGTTGCCAAGCAACACAACATATCCGCGCGGGATTAAAGGCTATTTACCTATCTGGTTGGCAGGTAGCTGCGGATGCAAATAATTCTGGCAACATGTATCCTGATCAATCTTTATATCCTGTATCTTCTGTTCCACAGGTGGTTGAGCGCATCAATTCAGCCTTCCAACGTCAGGATCAAATCCAGACAATGGAGCGCCTTAATGGTGAACCGACAACGGATATCGACTGGTTTGCACCTATCGTGGCGGATGCAGAAGCAGGATTTGGTGGTCCGTTAAACGTATTTGAACTTATGAAAGCAATGATCAAAGCTGGTGCAGCTGGTGTGCATTTCGAAGATCAGCTTGCTTCTGAGAAAAAATGTGGCCATCTAGGTGGTAAAGTTCTTCTGCCAACACAACAAGCAGTTCGTAACTTGAATTCCGCACGTTTGGCCGCAGATGTAATGGGCACGCCAACTATCATCATGGCACGTACAGATGCTGAATCAGCACGATTGATCACCTCCGATATTGATGAGCGCGATCATGAATTCCTAACTGGTGAACGTACAGCGGATGGTTTCTATCGCATTACAGGTGGCATGGATATGGGTATTGCACGTGGCCTTGCTTATGCACCATATGCGGACTTATTATGGATGGAAACTTCTACCCCAGATTTGGATCAAGCTAAGAAATTTGCCGAAGCAATCCGCAAAGAATATCCGGATCAAATGTTGGCATATAACTGCTCTCCATCCTTTAACTGGGCGAAACATCTTGATGTGGCAACAATGGAAAAATTCCAACGTGAAATTGGTGCAATGGGTTACAAATTCCAGTTCATCACTTTGGCAGGCTTCCACAGCTTGAACTACGCAACATTTGAATTGGCACGCGCTTATAACGATCGTGGTATGGCTGGATATTCTGAATTGCAACAAGCAGAATTTGCAGCTGAAGCCAATGGCTTCACAGCAACACGCCACCAACATGAAGTTGGCACAAGCTACTTCGATGCCGTGAACAATGCGACAGCCCAAGGTGAAAGTTCTACCACTGCGATGGGTGAATCTACTGAAACTGCACAGTTCCACTAAGAGAAACTGTGCATCTGGGAGGGGGCGGAAGGGCTTTGTCAGATTAGCCCTTCCAATTCCATAAGCCTCCTAGAACGCATTACTGGAGTTTGTTTGAATTACCGAGCATACGAACTCAATTCAACCGGTTGGTCGGTTGACAGTATCTCCCTCGGTTTTAGGTACCGCACCGACCCTACTTTATACGCCTATCAAAATTGATAGGCGTTTTTTTTATCCGCTACCAAGAAACGGGTGGGGAGAAGAATATATTTCACATAAATTCCCCCCTAGACAAATGATGAGGGAATTTCAAAATGGCTAATATTCAATTTACATCCATGCCGACCAAAGATGCGGAACATTACTGGAATGGTGGTTTAGATGCATATGGTCAAAAACCGCAATCCGGCATTTCTGATGGATCAGGCCTCCCATCCGGCACTGCCAACAAGATATCGAAGAAGGGGAAGAGTTTTTCCTACTTGCCTATAAACCTTTTGAAAAAGATCAACCCTTCACAGAAACAGGCCCGATATTCCTGCATAAACATGCTTGCACTCGCTATCCTGAAACAAGCGCAACGCCCGAAATGTTTCTGAAAAGAGAATCCTATTTGGTGAAAGGTTATAAAGAAGATGA
Source organism: Curvivirga aplysinae (assembly GCF_009711445.1). Taxonomy (GTDB): domain Bacteria; phylum Pseudomonadota; class Alphaproteobacteria; order UBA8366; family Aestuariispiraceae; genus Curvivirga; species Curvivirga aplysinae. Next base: position 2,094 of record NZ_SMMC01000129.1, read on the forward strand.
CAGTATCTTCTATGGTACCGGAAAAATTGTACCGCCGTCAGAGATTGAAAATTATGCCAAAGAAGTTTTAAGTAATGAAGATGTTAGCTATCTTCATATACGTTCAGCGACAAATGGCTGCTTTAGTTGTCGAATTGATCGCGCTTTAAAAAAACGCGCGGAGATAAATTCCCCGCGCATTTTTCATGCTTTGACGAGTTGTGACGACATCATTTTGAATTTAGAGAAAACAATCACATTTCCTAACAAAGTAATCATCACACCGGAAATACTTAATATCGTCCATTCATATCCTTCAAAAATAGTGGAAAGAGTTAGTGCAACAATAGGGAAAAGGACGGTGCAATAGGCCGCCCGATCAGGTCCAATTCTTCCAACTAATGCCAAATAGCAACCAAACCCAACTATCGTTCCAATGGTTGCCAGATAAAACAAACTTCCCAGATATTTTCCTGTTAATTCAAGATTGAATTCATATCCGTTCACCATACACCAGGCCAGTAAAGCTGAACTGCCATAAACCAGCGCATAACTATTGGCAGTCAGAACATTACGTCCCTGTTTCTGCTGATGTTGAGAGACTAAATTCCCTAAAGAAAAACAAAATGTACCGGCAGTCGCGAGCGCCAACCCAATAATTCGATCCCCCCGCCAATCACCTGTAGTGAGGTCAGGCCAGAAAATCATGATGATCCCGCAAACACCAATCAAGGCGCCGATGACTGATTGCATGGGCGGCATACGCCTTAGGACAACAAAACCATTTAGTAAATTGAAAATCGTTGCCATGGAGAAGACGACACTGACAAAACCGCTTGGGATGTATTTGGTCGCATTATAGAAAAACAGAAAGTTCACACAGAATAGTAATAAGCCCTGGATCATCATCCACCCATGTTGCCTGAATGGAACCCAGTTCAACTTCTTAAGTAATATCAATACAATAATCTGACAAATTGCGGCTAAAGCAAATCGGTAAAAAACGGAAACCTCAACGGCAACCTCACCAATCTGAAAGGCAATAGCTAACCATGTGGTGCCCCAAATAAGGATCGTTGAAAGATATAGAACAGCATTCATTTTTATTTTCTCCAAGTTACGAAGTTTTACTAAGCTCATCCCTCAAATAAATCTTCTTCGTTATTGCGGTTTTTATATATTCTTGCTGTTTTATCTTTCACGATCCTTCCCAAGTAAGAGGGGAAATATTATAAAGACCCTATTATGAGACCTGAAGAAGCCGACATATTCCAGGCCCTACAGAAAGTAGGCGCTTATTCCCCTCGATCCATCGATCTAGGGCAGGGTTTTTCTATGGCATCATGGGAAAATGCGGGCGGATATGCGGTTTATGAAAAACCAAACCACCACACATTAAGCTTCTACTTAAGGGGCGGTAAAGGTACGCGACGCCATTATTCACCTTATCGCACAACAGATCACGGTTATCCCGGGGCTATTTGTTTAATGCCTGCTGGCATTACATCGGAATGGAGTATTGAGTCCAAATTTCACTTCATCCATCTCTATTTTAAAGAGGATTACTTTAATAAAATCATTGAAGAGAATTATGATATGGACAGCCGTTTGGTAGAACTCAAAGATCTAACTTATGATACGGACCCTCTTATTCAAAATCTTTGTCGTGATGTTATTACCCCATTGAACTGGGATAGTGCTGCGGATCAAATGAGCATCTCAAATGCAAGCCAGCTTATGATTCAACATTTGATGCGGCATTATACAAATAGGCAAGCAGCTATCTCGCCAATAAAAGGTGGATTGGCCCCTTATCTCTTAAAGCAGGTAAAAGATTATGTGGAAGCCTCTCTTGATCAAAATATTACAATTGATGATCTTGCCGGGGAAGTGGATTTGAGCAGCTTTCATTTTGCACGCATGTTCAAAACCAGCATGAATGAAGCCCCGCATCAATATGTACTTTCTCGCCGTATTGCAAAGGTGAAAGAGTTACTTGGTGAAAGCGAACTAGCCTTATCAGAAATCGCCTTAAAATGTGGCTTTAGCAGTCAGGCTCATATGTCTTCGCGCTTTAAGCAAAAGACAGGAATGAGCCCACTACAATTCAGAAAACTTTCCTAGGGCTAAAGCCTGTTAAGCATCACAATATGCAATTGCGATACGAGCGGCCACCCGTGCGTTATTCAAGATCAAGGCAAGATTTGCTTTGATACTTTCGCCATCAGAGATATCGGCTAATTGGGCCAGTAAGAATGGTGTCACCGCCTTGCCCGTCACGCCTTGCTCTGCTGCCATAGCAAGTGCTTTTGATACCCATTGATCCACCACATCTTTGGCAATCGCATCCACTTCCGGGATCGGGTTTGCAATCACTTCGCCACCACCAAGTGCAAGGTGATCACGTGCCTTTAACATAGCGGCTGCTTCTTCCGCGTTGGCAACAGACGCATCCAGACTTAAACCGGATTCACGGGAATGGAAGGCAGGGAAATTCTTGGTATTAAATCCAACCAATGGCACGCCTTGTGTTTCTAAAAACTCCAAAGTTTTTGGTAAGTCCAAAATAGATTTAGCACCTGCGCACACAACACAAATGGGTGTTTTGGCAAATTCGGTTAAATCGGCAGAAATATCAAAATCACTTTCTGCGCCACGGTGAACGCCGCCAATACCACCAGTCGCAAAAAGACGGATACCTGCCATCGCGGCGATAATCATAGTTGCAGCCACAGTTGTAGAGCCATTTTGTTTCAACGCACATACTGTCGCCAGATCACGACGGCTGGCCTTTACTACATCTTTCATTTGCGCCATGTCAGTCACTTGCGCTTCAGAAAGACCGACAATCATTTTACCTTCAATGATACCAACCGTTGCGGGCACAGCGCCTTCTTCACGAATGGCAGCTTCCAAGTCCAAAGCAATTTCCTTATTTTGTGGCCAAGGCAAGCCATGCGTAATAATTGTGGATTCAAGTGCAACCACAGCCTTACCCGCATCAAGTGCAGATTTCACTTCCGCGGAAATCTCTAGAAATTCGTTCATTAAATTCTTCCCAAATATAGATTATAAAATAACTTGTTATAGAATAACCGGATCAGGCAATTGACGCATACGTGCTTCAATCATCTCATCACTTAAATCCTTAATAACCGGACCATCATTTTCGGTTGTTAAACTTGCAACCGATATTCCCATCGATGCGGCTTTTTCTATGCCAAAGCCTTTAGAAAGGGCTGCTGTGAAACCCGCGAAGAATGAATCCCCGGCCCCATTCACATCTTTTACCTCTGTCGGTGGAATAAACCAATGCCCTTTTGTTTCTTCAGATGAAACAACGACGCCATCAGCGGCCATAGTAATCACCGCCAGCTTTGGCCCCATGGTAATAAGCTTATCTGCCGCAATTTGTGCAGATTCCGCATCATTTACGAGCACACCAGATAGCACAGTAGCCTCAGTCCCATTTCCAATCCAGACATCCGCATTTTCCAAGGCAAGCTGCCAACGTTCCGCTTTTACAACAGAGACAGGTGCAGCAAGGATTTTACTGTCGCCTTTATGTTTGCCGAGCCATTCAATGGTTTCTGCAGGTAAATTCGCATCAATCACCCAATAAGGATAGCGATAGAAATCTTGTAAATAAGGCTCTAAACGTTCCACACTTAGCAAGTCATAAATATCCATCTCAGACAGGCCGGCCGCCAGCTCTCCATCATTATTCAAGATAGCTGTATAGGTTGCAGTCGGCTTTCTTTTTGATACTTGCACCAAATGAATATTGATCGACCATTCTTCTGCGCTTTTCTTTACATAGCGCCCATCTGGGTCTTCCCCAACGCAAGACACCATTCCAATATTCAAACGACGTTGTTTTAAATTACGTGCAATATTAAAGCCCACACCACCAACCGCAAATTCACTTTTCACCGGGTTAGAAACACCCGCCATAAAGGGACGAATACAATGGGCCAGCTTATCCATATGCATGGCACCAAAAACAAGAATGGACGAGGTAGGGTTTGCCAGAAAAGACATTAAGAAACTCCGAAATATGCTACCTTTGCAAAGGCACTTAATTTTCGCAAAAAAAATGTCTTACTCCTCCGCAAGCTGAATAACAACTCCAAACCCTTTTGATTTATTTTTCAATTTCTCAATAGTAATTGAAAAACCTAACAAAGCCTTTCATTATTCAAATATAAAGAAAGAGAAACCCATGCGTCTGATTTTAAGTTTTATCCTCTGTCTGTTAATAACGTCTCCGTTATTTACCGCCTCAAGTTTCGCCAATGATTACGAAACAGGAAAGCAAGCCTATAACACAGGCGATTATAAAACCGCCTACGAAATATGGCTTCCACTCGCTAAGGCGGGTAATGACAAAGCTAATATTGGAATCGGCAATTTATATAGGCGAGGGTTAAATTTCGAATACGATTTTGCAAAAGCTGAAGAATATTATTATAAAGCTTTCGGTGGTAAAAGCCCAAGCGTATTTTACAACCTAGGAAAGTTATATATTGATCAAGTTGATAATATAGAATTACAAAAGCAAGGATTGATCTGGTTATATGTTTCAAAGAACCTCGATCACCCGTTAGCGCAGAATCTGACTCAAATTGCCCTTAAAATAGGATTACCACAAGAACTACTGGATGAACTCGAAGAAAAGGGGAACGAGTGGATAAAAGATAATATACCCACTCGCTAGATTAATTTATTAGTCCAATAAATAGTCACCTATACTTTGTATACTTTTCTCCATTCCTTTCTCTGCAATCGGATCTCCGCCGGATATATCCCTCGCAATTTTGCCTGTCAGGTGACTGCTGAGATGAGAGCCAAGGGAGGCGGCAAGTTGTGTCATGGCGAGTTGCATTTGCAGATCAGGGTTGGAAATAAAAAAAGTCTCCACCGCTTTGGGATTGGTTAGATCAACCTTATTTTCCCGAAGAATATCTTGTAAATTCTTCTGACGTGCCTGTTGCCCTGCCTTCACGGTGCTATATGCACTACCAGCCCAGTTCCCCCATTGAATAACGCCAGCAGCACTCGTCCCGACAATTTTCCGAACCGCACCAACAGGTACAAAACTGGATAGATCAAAACCGAGTTCAAGAACACGTTCCAAATCTCCTTTTTCCATAGCTTCCTGCGCTTCTGCCGCCGCCGGATCATATTTGGCGTGAGGCAACCCCGGTGTTAAAAGAAGTTTTTTATATATTTCCACCGATTGTTTGGCCTGCTGTTTGATATCAGCCTCAAGGGATGCAAGTTTTCCGTCCCACTTTTGCCCTTCCAGCTTGCGTTTCTGCTGATAGGCATGCACAGTTTTCCACAATTGGTTACGATGACCTTCCAGCACTCTTAATCGCTGCATTTCTTTCACAGTACGATCTGGTTTATTATCCAGTATCTTAATTTCGGCGGAGAGTTCCCGTATTCGAGTTGCCTTATGGTGAATTGAGGCTATTTCCATCAATTTATTTTGTTCTGTATGGTATTTTTGAACAATCTGCCCACGTTTCTCAAAATATTCCTCGGATACATTTTGTTTGAAGGCTTCGTTCTCTTGAATAGATTTCATAACCTCTGGCGAGTTAAATTCCTCCGATGTCAACTGATACCCGGGTACAAGATTTTTATTTGGATCCAGTCGATAGAGAAGATTATCTTTCAACATGTGACCATCCGTATAAGCCTCGTCGATTTCTTTGAGTAAAACAGCTTTTTCTTGTTGATATGCATTATAATCACCATGGTTTCGGAGTGACTGCACATCTGTGATACGCTCAAATAAAGCAGGACTGGTCAAAATATCCTGCTTGGCTTTAGGATTGATACGATCCAGAATATTCCCAATATTCGGATTGGGCTTATCCAGTTCCCGATAAATTATTTCTTCAGCTTTATATATGTCTTCACGGTCCTTCATAGCATGAGGCGGTGTGTCAAGACGCATCCGTATTGCTTGACGACCCATATCTTCTGTAAGCGGTTTATTTGCTAATTTCGCCCCACCAAGTATGTCCGTTATTTTTTTTGATATTTTCTTTCCTGTATCGGTCTGGGCAGGTTTGAATAAAACATCAAAACTAGAATTCGTTTCTGTAGGCGCCGATTTGGGCACCATAGGGGCCATGGCCTGTTGGTTTATTATGGCCGACTGCCTCTCTTTAATTCCCGCCCTTTTCGATTTTGAATTTGAGGCTTTCTTTTGCTGTTCAGCCAGATCTTTTTGACGCGCCAGCATTAACTTACCCGCTTGATTATTTGGTTTTGCAAGTTCAGCTATCGCCGTATCATCTTCTATCTCTTGATATTCACTATCAAGCGGATCATGTAACAATTCATCAATTTCACTCCCTTTCTCACCACTTGTACTTGATATGTTCTTTTTATTAATATTTTGTGACGAGGTTGTTAGATTTTCACTCATCAAATCGTTGAAACTTGAGCCACCTGTGGAAGGTGTCCCCCAAGCAAAATTTGTCACTGTCTCACTCTGATCAAAGCTATCATCAATATCGAACAGATTTACTTTTTGACCTGTAGAGGCTTTATTGAAAGATTGTTTTTTATTTTGTTCGGTTGCTATACCACCCATATTCCACCTATTAATTTGTTTCTATTTTGTTCTATATTAAATTCACTCTTCGATGTCAAGATCAAAAAGAGAACAAAAAAAACGCCCATAGAAAAATCTACGAGCGTTTCTTAAAAACTTTTTAGACGCCTTCCGGCAATCTATAAGCGCATATTAGGAATATGCAGGCGCTTGAACAGCTTCCAGCTTAGCTTCGGCAATTGCCAAGGCAGCTTCCGCGTCAGCTTTTTCTGCGTCATCCTTAGCGGCGTTCACGTCGTCGCGAAGATTGCTTACTTCTGTTTGAACAGCAGCTGCATCCAATTCGGATACAGGGATCGCTGTTTCAGCGAGAATGATGCAGCCTTCTTCGTTCACTTCAACGAAACCACCTGCTACAAAAATACGCTCTTCCACAGTATTGCCATTGAACACAGCAATTGTGCCCGGACGTACTGTAGAGATTACCGGAGAATGGCCAGGTAACACACCCATGTCACCTTCTGCTGCCGGTAAGATTGCCATTTCGACATCTTTGGACATCAGAAGTTTCTCAGGGGATACCAGATCTAATTTGACTGTTTCAGCCATTGGCCCTTCTCCTTAAATCAGCGTCTTATGCAGCGTCTGCAGCAAGTTTCTTGGCTTTTTCTACAGCTTCGTCGATGTTACCCACCATATAGAATGCTGCTTCTGGAATATCATCGTATTCGCCTTCCACAATGCCTTTAAAGCCTTTAATTGTGTCAGCCAAGTCAACGAATTTACCAGGGGAGCCTGTAAATACTTCCGCTACGTGGAAAGGTTGAGACAAGAAGCGTTGGATTTTACGCGCACGCGCAACAACCAATTTATCTTCCTCAGACAATTCATCCATACCCAAGATCGCGATGATCTCTTGTAGACCTTTGTAGTGCTGAAGTGTTTGCTGAACTTTACGAGCTACGGAATAATGTTCTTCACCAACTGTTTTTGGTTCCAAAATACGGGATGTAGAATCCAATGGATCCACAGCTGGGAAAATCGCCATCTCTGCAATAGAACGGTTCAATACTGTTGTCGCGTCCAAGTGAGAGAAGGTTGTAGCAGGTGCAGGGTCAGTCAAGTCATCGGCAGGTACGTAAACGGCCTGTACAGATGTAATGGAACCCTTCTTTGTGGATGTAATACGTTCCTGCATCGCGCCCATATCTGTGGACAACGTAGGCTGATAACCCACCGCAGAAGGAATACGACCCAACAACGCAGACACCTCAGAACCAGCCTGTGTGAAGCGGAAGATGTTGTCTACGAAGAACAATACATCCTGGCCTTCTTCATCACGGAAGTATTCCGCCTGTGTCAAACCTGTCAAAGCAACACGTGCACGCGCCCCTGGAGGCTCGTTCATCTGACCGTATACAAGCGCACATTTGGATTCACCATCCAAGTTGATAACGCCGGATTCGATCATCTCGTGATACAAGTCGTTACCTTCACGAGTACGTTCACCAACGCCCGCGAATACAGAGTAACCACCGTGACCTTTAGCGATGTTGTTGATCAGCTCCATAATTGTCACTGTTTTACCAACACCAGCACCACCGAACAGACCAATCTTACCACCTTTTGGATATGGGGTAAGCAAGTCAATAACCTTAATACCAGTTACCAACTGTTCTGTTTCAGTCGCTTGCTCTACATATTCAGGAGCTTCACGGTGAATTGGGTATGTTTTTTTGTTTTCAACTGGACCACGTTCGTCGATTGGCTCACCAACCACGTTCATGATACGGCCAAGTACTTCTGGACCAACTGGAACGTTGATGCTGTCAGCAGTATCAACAACTTCCTGGCCACGTACTAAACCTTCAGTCGCATCCATAGCAATGGTACGAACTGTATTCTCACCCAAATGCTGAGCACATTCTAGCACAAGAGTTTTACCAGTGTTTTCGGTATGCAGGGCGTTCAAAATTGGTGGCAATTCGCCATCAAACTGCACGTCGACAACAGCGCCGAGTACCTGCGTAATTTTACCAACATTTTTTGTTGCCATTGTAACTATTCCTTCCGGCTTACAATGCTTCCGCACCAGAGATAATCTCGATCAACTCACTTGTGATCTGAGCTTGGCGCGAACGGTTGTAGGTAATGGTTAACGAGTCGATCATGTCGCCTGCGTTGCTTGTCGCGTTATCCATCGCAGTCATACGGGCAGCTTGCTCAGCAGCAAAGCTTTCCAACATGGTGCGGAAAACCTGTACAGACAGGTTTTTAGGCAACAAGGCAGAAAGGATAGCCCCTTCATTTGGTTCATACTCATAAGGAGCAGCACCATCTGTTGCCTCATCTGCACCTGCATTTTCAGCAGGCGCGAATGGGATAAGTTGAAGAGGTGTAACCTCTTGTGTCAAAGCATTTACAAATTTGTTGTAGTAGATAGTACAAACGTCAAATTCGTCATTATCAAACATATTTGTAATTTTGCGGACAACAGTATCAGCACCTTCAAAGCTAGGCTCAGGCTTGGATAATTCATCGTAGGTTTCTACGAATAAAGAACCCAAGTCACTGCGAAGCTGACCAGAAGCCTTACGGCCAATGGTAATTAGCTTTACAGTTTTGCCTTCAGCTTGAAGTGCATTTACTTTTACACGAACATCGCGAACCAAATTTGCGTTGAAACCACCGCAAAGACCACGGTCAGAAGACACAACAACAATAAGATGCGTGTCAGACTTACCGGTCCCAGCGAGCAATTTCGGGGCATTAGATGCCACAGCTCCAGACGCCAGCGAGCCCAACATAGCTTCCATCTTCTCAGCATAAGGCCGAGCAGCTTCAGCTGCGGACTGCGCTTTGCGCAACTTCGCGGCTGCTACCATTTTCATGGCAGACGTAATACGCCGCGTAGATTGCGCACTGGCAATACTGTTTCTGAGATCCTTTAGACTTGGCATTTTACCTGTCCTTTGGTTCCTAGGTTAAAATCAACCCTTCCGCTTAATTAAGCGAAAGTTTTAGCGAATGCGTCCAATAGAGCCTTCATTTTGTCTTCAGACTCTTCAGACAACAAACCTGTGGAGTTGATTTCATCCATCAAACCCGCATGTTCGTTATTTGCATGTTCCAGCAACTTAGCTTCAAAACGACCAACGTCAGAAACGGCGATGTCGTCAATGTAGCCTTTTGTACCAGCGTAAATTGAAAGAACCTGTTCAGCCACTGTTAGTGGAGAGAACTGAGGCTGCTTCAACAACTCGGTCAAACGTGCACCACGTGCCAATAGTTTCTGTGTCGCAGCGTCAAGATCGGATGCGAACTGAGAGAACGCTTCCATCTCACGATACTGAGCCAACTCACCCTTAATGGAACCAGCAACTTTTTTCATTGCTTTGGTTTGAGCAGCAGAACCTACACGAGATACGGATAGACCAACGTTAATCGCCGGACGAATACCTTTGTTGAACAAATCTGTCTCTAGGAAGATCTGACCATCGGTAATGGAAATAACGTTTGTAGGAATAAACGCAGATACGTCGTTACCCATTGTTTCAATAACTGGCAAAGCAGTCATGGAACCGGAACCGTTATCTTCGTTCAATTTACAAGCGCGTTCCAACAAACGGCTATGCAAGTAGAATACGTCACCTGGATACGCTTCACGACCCGGAGGACGGCGTAACAACAAGGACATTTGGCGATAAGCAACAGCTTGCTTGGATAGGTCATCATGGATGATCAAGGAATGCATACCGTTATCACGGAAGTATTCACCAATCGCAGAACCTGTATAAGGTGCCAAGAACTGTAATGGAGCAGGGTCAGATGCTGTCGCAGCAACAACTACGGAATATTCCATAGCGCCCATAGCTTCCAAAGTCTTCACAACCTGTGCAACTGTAGAACGTTTTTGACCAACAGCAACGTAAACGCAGTACAATTTCTTGGACTCGTCATCGCCATCGTTGATTTTCTTTTGGTTCAAGATTGCATCGATTGCAACGGCTGTTTTACCTGTTTGACGGTCACCAATGATCAATTCACGCTGACCACGGCCAACTGGTACCAATGCGTCTAGCGCTTTAATACCGGATTGTACTGGCTCATGTACAGATTTACGTGGAATAATACCAGGTGCTTTTACTTCAACAAGGCTACGTTCAGCGCCTTCGATTGGACCTTTGCCGTCGATTGGGTTACCCAAACCGTCAACAACACGACCAAGCAGACCACGGCCTGTTGGTACGTCCACGATAGCACCGGTACGCTTAACTGTGTCACCTTCTTTAATATCACGGTCGGAACCAAAGATCACGACACCGACATTATCGGTTTCCAAGTTAAGGGCCATACCCTTAATTCCACCTGGGAATTCTACCATCTCACCAGCCTGAACATTGTCCAGACCATGTACACGGGCAACACCGTCACCCACTGAGATCACTTGACCTACTTCTGCTACGTCGGCTTCTGCGCCGAAATTAGCAATCTGGTCTTTAAGGATCGCGGAAATTTCCGCCGCGCGGAGTTCCATCCCTAAGCTCCCTTCATTGCAAGCTTGAGTTTAGACAACTGCGTGCTCACGGATGCATCAATCATGCGGGAACCAACTTTAACAGTTAGCCCACCGATGAGATCCGGGTTCACAGAATGATTGATGGCTACCTTACCACCGACAGCAGCTTTGATTGCTTTTTCAATTGCACTCAAACGTGTCTTAGTCATTGACTTGGCAGATACCACCTCTGCGGTTACCTCACCACGGCTTGTCGCCAAGGCTTCCAGGTATGCAGTGATCATGGCTTCCATTGCAAACAAACGACGATTTGCAGCAACATAACCCACGAATTTTTTAGTTAGATCATTGGCACCCATTTTGTCCAAAACGGCGCTCATGGCTTTACCTTGATCTTCTCGGCTCATGACCGGGCTGCGTAATACTGCGGCCAGATCATCACTCTCATTGAGACCTGCTTGAATGTGACGAAGATCCTCCGCCACGACATCCAATGCTTTCGCACCTTCAGCCAACTCAAACAATGCGGTCGCATAACGACCGGCAATCTCTTTAATACTACTTGAGGCTGCCACGGTTGCGAGACCCCTCTTCCAACACTATGAAAACATAAGTTAATGCTTGCGCAGTTAGTTACCCGAAATCACTTCCGAGCCCAAACCTTTTCTTACAAGCGGATTTCGTTTAGCACAGCGAACCTAGCCTTGCAATATGAGTCCCCTGTAAATTTCCCATAAATTCCTACCCCCACCTTTTGTTAGCAGATACGAATACATCTTGAAGCCAGTAACCACAGGCGACTCACACTTGTATAGACGTATCGGATTAAATTTTAAAAAAAGCGACAATAGCTGTTTCAAAACCCCTTTTTGGATAGAATCATTCTAAATCTGCCCCTCATCAGACGCGCTGTTTTTCTTGCTGAAAAAGCCAAAAGGCACTACTCTGACCAGCATGAGAAAACTTCGCCAACTTAAAGAAGCTACTTTTAGAATATGTCGCAGATCCAAATTCAGCACGGCGATTCTTTTTTCCTGTTTCTTTCATGTAACATCACCAGCGTATGCTCAAAATGCTTGTGAAACGGATATCTTGGTTGGCTATGAACATTACCCGCCTTTTCTAATCGCCCCAAATGGGCCACTTGAAGGCGGATATGATTTCGACATCCTGCAAGCCCTTGGACAAGAAACAGGTTGTAAAATCAAATGGGTATCACGTCCATGGAAACGTATATTACAGGAATTGAGTTCGGGTCGTATTCATATTGCAACATCCGCCCTGATGAATCTGGAAAGGCAAGAATTCGTCTATTTCTCCCCCGCCTATAGATTTGCTGAAAGAGGCTTATTCATCCGCAATGGATTAAATACGAGTTCTTTTAACAGTTTTTTAAACTCAAAACTCAAGCTAGGGCTCGTGAGCGGTTATTTATATGGCGAAATCCTTGATCTTGATGCCCCTGCATTACGAAACCAGATAGAATACGCAAACACGCCAGCATTAAACGTTTTAAAACTAGTCAATAATCGCATTGATGGCACAGTCGAAGAACGCGCCGTTTTTAATTACCATCTCAAACAGATAGATAAGAAAAATCAAGTTATAGATACAGGGATAATTCTTCAATCCATCCCCATGCACTTGATGATTTCCCGCAAAGGCCTCCCCAAGGAGGTCACGACCAAACTTTTTGAAGCAATCAGCAATCTTTCCCAAAAAGGCACCTTCAGAGTAATTGCCCGCAAATACAAAGAAGGGGAGTCCTGAAGACTCCCCTTAAGTTGGGTCACAGATATCTGTGCCAATATTATAGTTCAGATGCTGGTGTGTTTTCGATGCTTACCCACTCAGCATTTGCTTCGTTGATATATGTTGGGATGTCCTTAACCCAAAGAGCCTGCACTTTTTCATCCAAGTTTAAGTATAATGTACCATCAACTACTTTCCATGCTTCTGGATCTGCGATGAATTTTTTACCGAATTTTACACCATATGCGCAGTAGCCACCATAAGCTGGAAGATATTTTTCCGGTGCAGCTGCGAACTGATCCGCATTCTCTTTGCTGCTGAATAGATAATCTGTGCCATTGTGGTTAAATGTGAAGTTACCATTGCCGCGAACCGGGCCGCCATCTTGATGGTAAGACACAAGGTCATAACCTGATGCACCAACGACACTTGTTTCTGCTACGGCAGCCTTACCAAATGCCGCAACGGATACTGCCAATCCAACAAACAAAGCAATTTTCTTAACAAACTTTAACATAATCTATCTCCTGAAGGGTTAAATCGTGGAACAAATCAAAGTAAACCAATCTGTTTCCTTAAGAGATACATAATCACGAATTTTTATTTTTGAATACTCACAAAATATCACATAAACGTGAGCATGTATAAAACTCTTATTTTCC
>NZ_SMMC01000200.1 GCF_009711445.1 Curvivirga aplysinae
TGCCGGCGTAGTTGCTGCAGTAACTGAGTAAAAAAAGTAGTTGCGTTATGCCCGGTGAAGCTTTATAAGCTCCGCCGGGCTGACGTGTTTTTCGAATACGTTTTTATTAGTTAACCGGAAATAGCGATCGCATCCGGCGATTAGGCGTTTCTAGGAACTGGAGGTTTTTGGTTATGGATAACCAGAATATTCGAATTCGTTTGAAGGCTTTCGATCACCGTGTGTTGGATTCTTCCACACAGGAAATCGTAAATACTGCAAAACGTACAGGTGCGGAAGTACGCGGACCAATCCCGCTTCCTACCAAAATTGAGAAGTTCACAGTTCTTCGTGGTCCACACGTGAACAAAAAGAGCCGTGAGCAATTTGAGATGCGTACACACAAACGTGTGTTAGACATCGTTGATCCAACACCGCAAACAGTTGACGCGCTTATGAAGCTCGACCTTGCTGCTGGTGTTGACGTAGAAATCAAACTGTAAGGAGTACTCATTATGCGTAGTGGTGTACTTGCACAGAAAGTGGGCATGACCCGCGTTTGGACAGATGAGGGTGTGAACCTTCCTGTTACAGTTTTGAAATTGGACAACTGTCAAGTCGTAGCGACTCGCTCTAGCGAATTGCACGGCTATGATGCTGTTCAATTAGGTGCTGGAACTCGTAAAGTGAAACATACAACTCAAGCTATGCGCGGTCATTTCGCGAAAGCTCAGGTTGAACCAAAAAAGAAATTGGTTGAGTTTCGTGTTGCAGCAGAGAACTTGCTTAATGTTGGTGATGAGATTGTTGCGGATCATTTCGTAGCTGGTCAATTCGTTGACGTGGCGGGCACATCCGTTGGTAAAGGTTTTGCCGGTGCGATGAAGCGTCACAACTTTGGTGGTTTGCGTGCGTCTCACGGCGTATCCGTATCTCACCGTTCACATGGCTCCACAGGTCAATGCCAGGACCCAGGTCGTGTGTTTAAAGGTAAAAAAATGGCGGGTCACATGGGTGCTCGTCGCGTGACTGTTCAAAACTTGGAAATCGTATCTACGGATGCTGAGCGTGGCTTGGTGTTGGTTAAAGGTGCGGTACCGGGTCACAAGAACGGTTGGGTACTGGTTAAAGATGCTGTTAAGAAGTCTGCGCCTGAAGGTGCTCCAATGCCAGCTGGCCTGCGTGCTGCTGCTGCTGCGGAAGCTGCCCCAGCTGCTGAAGCTTCTGACGGTAACGAATAAGAGGGCCTGTAACAATGAAAGCGAAGGTTATTACGCTTGAAAACAAGGCCGCTGGCGATATTGAACTCGCTGAAGGTGTATTTGGTGTGGAAGTTCGTAAGGACATCCTAGCGCGTATGGTTAACTATCAGTTGGCTAAACGTCGTGCCGGTACACATGCGGTCAAAAACCGGAGCGATGTGAACGCCACAGGAGCGAAAATGTTCAACCAGAAGGGCACAGGTCGTGCTCGTCACAGTACTGCGAAAGTTTCTCAGTTCCGTGGTGGTGGTCGTGCATTCGGTCCAGTGGTACGCGATCATAGTCACAAGTTGCCCAAGAAAGTTCGTCAATTGGCATTGAAAACTGCTTTGTCTTCCAAAGTAGCTGATGGCAAATTGATCGTTCTTGACGACGCTGTAGCGAAAAGTCCTAAAACATCCGAAATGAAAGCTGCTCTAGCTAAAATCGGTGTTGAAAATGCTCTTTTCGTAACTGGTGCAGACGTCGATGGCAACTTCGCACTTGCTGCGCGCAACGTTCCACATATTGATGTCCTGTCTTTGGCAGGCGCAAATGTATATGACATCCTACGCCGTGACACTTTGGTGTTAACTAAATCGGCTGTAGAAGGTTTGGAGGCACGTTTGTCATGAGTTGGAAATTCTTGAACAAGAAGCCTCTTTCCGAAGAGCGCAAGTATCAAGTTATCTTGGCACCTGTGATCACAGAGAAAGCTACAATGGGTTCTGAGAACAACCAGGTAACTTTCAAAGTTGCAACAGATGCAACTAAACCTGAGATCAAAGCAGCTGTTGAGAGCTTGTTTGATGTTAAAGTGAAGTCTGTAAATACCTTGAATCAACAAGGTAAAGTTAAACGTTTCCGCGGCCATATCGGTCAACGTAACGGCTTCAAAAAAGCGGTAGTTACCCTGGAAGCAGGTCAAACTATCGACGCGACAGCAGGAGTGTAAGTCATGGCGTTGAAGCAATTTAAGCCTAACACTCCGGGTACCCGTAACCTTGTATTGGTAGACAAGTCTGACCTATACAAAGGCGGTCCGGTTAAAGCTTTGACTGAAGGTCTTACCAAAAAAGGTGGACGTAACAATACGGGCCGCATTACTGCGCGTCGTATTGGTGGTGGTCACAAGCGCAAATATCGCATCATCGACTTCAAACGCAACAAATTCGACGTTGCTGCTACAGTTGAACGTATTGAATACGATCCAAACCGTACAGCTTTCATCGCTTTGTTGAAATATGAAGATGGTGAACTAGCTTATATCTTGGCTCCACAACGCTTGAAAGCTGGTGATTCTGTAATCGCTGGTAACAAAGTTGACGTTAAGCCAGGTAACGCGATGCCATTGTCCAATATGCCAATCGGTACCATTATCCACAACGTGGAAATGAAACCAGGTAAGGGCGGTCAGATCGCGCGTTCCGCAGGAACATATGCACAATTGGTTGGTCGTGACCAAGGTTATGCTCAGTTGAAATTGATGTCTGGTGAACTACGTGTTGTACGTGGCGAATGTATTGCTACCGTAGGTGCAGTATCTAACCCAGATCAACAAAATATCAAGCTGGGTAAAGCTGGTCGCGTTCGCTGGTTAGGCAAACGTTCTGAAGTACGCGGTGTTGCAATGAACCCTGTTGATCACCCACATGGTGGTGGTGAGGGTCGTACATCCGGTGGTCGTCATCCTGTGACACCATGGGGTAAACCGACCAAAGGTAAACGCACACGCTCCAACAAGGCGACTGATAAATATATCATCCGTCGTCGTCACGCTAAGAAGTAAGGGGTACGATCATGGCTCGTTCTGTTTGGAAGGGTCCGTTTGTTGATCATTACCTTCTGAAGAAGGCTGAAACAACTCGCGAATCTGGACGTAAAGAGATCATTAAAACATGGTCCCGTCGTTCTACGATTTTGCCACAGTTTGTTGGCCTAACTTTCGGAGTTCACAACGGACGCAAATTTGTGCCAGTTCTCGTAACTGAGCATATGATTGGTCATAAATTTGGCGAATTCGCGCCGACCCGTACATATTACGGTCACGCTGCGGATAAGAAAGCGAAGAGGAAATAATCATGGGTAAAGCTGCTCGTGAAAGAGTGTTAGCTGACAACGAAGCGCAAGCAGTTGTTCGCAACATTCGTGTTAGCCCTCAGAAGCTAAACTTAGTTGCTGCATCTATTCGCGGCAAAAATGTTGAAAAAGCGCTTGCTGATTTGACTTTCTCTAAACGTCGCATCGCTGGTGACGTGAAGAAAGCATTGCAATCCGCGATTGCCAACGCTGAGAACAACCACCAACTAGATGTTGATGCGTTGTATGTGAAAGAAGCTTACGTAGGTAAGGCTATGGTTATGAAGCGTTTCCGCGCTCGTGCTCGTGGTCGTGTTGGTAAGATTCAGAAGCCGTTCTCTAACTTGACAATTGTTCTGCGCGAACGTGAGGAGACTGAATAATGGGTCAAAAAGTTAATCCTATCGGTCTACGCGTCGGTATTAACCGTACATGGGACTCTCGTTGGTATGCAGATCGCAATTATGCAGATCTTTTGCATAAAGATTTGGAACTTCGTAACTATCTGGAAGGCCGCCTGAAACAAGCTGGTATCTCCAAAATCGTTATCGAACGCCCTGCGGGCAAAGCTCGCGTTACCATTTACACAGCTCGTCCGGGCGTGATTATTGGTAAAAAAGGTGCCGATATCGAAAAGCTACGCAAAGAGTTGCAAGCTAAAACAGGTACAGAGGTTGCTCTAAACATTGTTGAAATTCGTAAACCAGAACTAGACGCACGTCTTGTTGCTGAAAACGTAGCACAACAATTGGAGCGCCGTGTAGCATTCCGTCGTGCAATGAAACGTGGCGTACAATCCGCAATGCGGATGGGTGCGGGCGGTGTTCGTATCAACTGTGCTGGCCGTTTGGGTGGCGCTGAGATCGCACGTACAGAGTGGTACCGTGAAGGCCGTGTGCCGTTGCACACACTTCGCGCTGAGATCGATTACGCTCACGCAGAAGCTCTAACAACTTATGGTATCCTTGGTATCAAAGTTTGGATCTTCAAAGGTGAAGTTTTGGAACATGATCCTATGGCCCAAGACAAGCGTTACAACCAGGAGAAGGCGGGCCGCTAAGGCCCCCGGTCCAGATAACGAGAGGCAACTAAAATGTTAAGCCCGAAGAGAACAAAATTCCGTAAAGCGCATAAAGGCCGTATCCACGGTAATGCGAAAGGCGGATCTTCGTTGAATTTCGGCGGTTTTGGCTTGAAAGCTCTGGAGCCTGGTCGTATTACGGCTCGCCAGATCGAAGCTGCCCGTCGTGCAATGACACGTCACATTAAGCGTCAAGGTAACGTGTGGATTCGCATCTTCCCAGATGTACCAGTATCATCCAAACCGGCTGAGGTGCGTATGGGTAAAGGTAAAGGTTCCACAGACTATTGGGCTTGTAGAGTTAAGCCAGGCCGCATCATGTTCGAAATGGACGGTGTTGAGGGTGAAACAGCCCGCCGTGCTTTTGAATTGGCTGCTGCGAAGCTTCCTATCAAGTGCAAAATCGTAACCCGTATCGGAGGTTAATGAGATGAAAGCTACAGAACTTCGTCAAAAATCAGACGATGAATTGAAGTCTCAACTCATCGATCTACGTAAAGAACAATTCAACCTACGTTTCCAGGTGGCCGGTGGTCAGATGGAAAACACGGCTCGTGTTCGTCAAGTTCGTCGTGATATCGCACGTATCAAGACATTACTTGGTGAACGCAAGGCGTCTTAAGAGGGAGATTAAAATATGCCTAAGCGTATTCTTCAGGGTACTGTGGTCTCCGACGCCTGCGACAAATCTGTCGTTGTGTTGGTTGAGCGCCGCGTAAAGCACCCGGTGTTTAAGAAAATCGTTCGTAAGTCTTCTAAATTTATGGCTCACGACGAAAACAACGCCTCCAAAAAAGGCGACGTAGTGCGCATTCAAGAGTGCCGTCCAATTTCCAAGCGTAAAACCTGGGAAGTTATCGGCGACTCCGCTGAAGCGTAAGTTTGTAACGGATTAAGATAAGGATATTTAATCATGATCCAAATGCAATCTAACCTCGACGTTGCTGACAACTCTGGTGCTCGCCGTGTGCAATGCATCAAAGTTTTGGGTGGCTCAAAGCGTCGTACTGCGTCCGTGGGTGATATTATTGTAGTTTCCGTTAAGGAAGCTATTCCACGCGGTCGTGTTAAAAAGGGTGATGTTCACCGTGCTGTAATCGTTCGTACAGCTAAAGAAATCCGTCGTCCGGATGGCTCCACAATCAAATTCGACAGCAATGCTGCAGTTTTGATTAACAAAAATGGTGAGCCAATCGGTACACGTATCTTTGGCCCTGTGGTTCGTGAACTACGCGCTAAGAACTTCATGAAAATCATTTCTTTGGCACCGGAGGTTATCTGATGGCTGCTAAGATTAAAAAAGGCGATACAGTTGTAATCACAGCTGGTCGCGACAAGGGCAAGCAAGGCGAAGTTTTGCAAGTTCTTCCATCTGACAACCGCGTTGTTGTTGCTGGTGTGAACATGGTAAAACGCCACACTCGTCCTTCTCAAACAAATGCTGGCGGCATTGTTGACAAAGAGGCAGCGATTGCTGTAAGTAATGTCGCTCTTATCGATCCGAAAGACGGAAAAGCTACTCGTGTTGGCTTTAAAACTCTTGAGGACGGCAAAAAAGTTCGCTTCGCTAAGAAATCTGGCGAAGTGATCGACTCTTAATTTTGTATTAACAACCAAGGGATACGGCTACTATGTCCACGACAGAGAAGTACGTCCCGCGGCTCAAATCTGCGTATGACGAGAAAATTCGTCAGGCAATGATTGAGAAATTCGGTTATAAAAACCCGATGGAAGTGCCGCGGCTCGACAAAATCGTGATTAATATGGGTGTCGGCGGCGCGGTTAACGACCGTAAAAAACTCGCCGGTGCTATTGAGGAAATGACTCTGATTTCTGGTCAGAAACCAATTTCCACTAAAGCGAAAAAATCCATCGCGACATTTAAACTGCGCGATGGAATGGCGATTGGGTGCAAAGTAACCCTCCGCAAGGAACGTATGTATGAATTTTTAGACCGTTTGGTAAATATTGCTATGCCACGTATTCGCGATTTCCGCGGCGTGTCTGGCAAGAGCTTTGACGGTCGTGGTAACTATGCAATGGGCTTGAAGGAACAGATCGTGTTCCCGGAAATCGATTATGATAAAATCGATGAAGTTCGTGGCATGGATATCGTAATCTGTACAACTGCGAATTCGAATGACGAAGCTAAAGAGCTTCTCACTCAGTTCGACGTACCGTTTGTGAAGTAAGGAAGGGCTAGACTAATGGCTAGAAAAAGTAATATTGCGCGTAATAAAAAACGCGAAAAACTTGCTTCCAAATACGCAAACAAACGTGCTGCGTTGAAAGCAATCATCAAGAACAAAGAACTTCCGGCGGAAGATCGTATCAAAGCTGTATTTGCTTTGGACAAACTTCCAAAGAACTCTACACCGATCCGTATTCACAACCGTTGTGAAATCACTGGTCGTCCGCATGGTTACTACCGTAAGTTCAAAATCTCTCGTATCGCTTTGCGTGAACTAGCATCTGCTGGTCAATTGCCTGGCGTAACGAAGTCAAGCTGGTAAGGAGGAATTGTCATGTCTATGAGTGATCCTCTAGGTGATATGTTGACCCGTATTCGCAACGGTCAACGTGCACAAAAATCAGCTGTAGCAGTTCCAGCTTCTACTTTGCGTGCATCTGTACTCGAAGTTTTGAAGCGTGAAGGTTATATTCGCGGCTACAGTGAAGCAGAAGTTAAAAAAGGTATTAAAGAGTTTACCGTTGAGTTGAAATACCACGATGGTGAACCTGTAATCAAAGAATTGTCTCGTGTGTCCAAGCCTGGTCGCCGTGTATATTCCAAGATTAAAGACCTTGGTCGCTTCTACAACGGTTTGGGTATCTCCGTTATTTCTACTCCAAAAGGTGTTTTGTCTGATAACGAAGCACGTGAGCAGAATGTTGGCGGTGAGATCCTATGCCGTGTATTCTAAGGAGATAGACTATGTCACGTGTAGGTAAATATCCTGTTGCCGTGCCCGCTGGTGTAGATGTCTCTTTAGTAGACGGTGTCTTCACTGCAAAGGGTAAAAACGGCGAGTTGACAGTAGACGTTTTAGATAACGTAACTGTTGAGATCGTTGAGAACGAAGTTAAAGTTACTCCGAACAACATGCAAAAGCGTTCTCGCCAAGCATGGGGTACGACTCGGGCTCTTATTAACAATGCTGTCATCGGTTCATCCGAAGGTTTCGTTAAGAAATTGGATGTAAACGGTGTTGGTTATCGTGCGTCTGTTCAAGGTTCTACTTTGAAGATGGCGTTGGGTTTCTCCCACGAAGTTAATTTTGACATTCCATCTGACATCAAAATTGATGTTGAAGGTGAGCGTGGTAAAATTATCTTGGCGATTTCCGGTGCGTCTAAACAACGTGTTGGCCAAGTTGCTGCAGAAATTCGTAAATGGCGTAAACCTGAGCCTTATAAAGGTAAAGGTATTAAATATGTCGACGAAGTTATTCTGCGCAAAGAAGGCAAGAAGAAGTAAGGGCTGAAAACGATGATGACTTCAAGAGAACTCTTCAAGCGTCGTGCTCAGCGCACACGTTTTCAACTGAAGAAAAAAGCTGGTGGCAAAGTACGTTTGTCCGTACACCGTTCTGCCAATCACGTTTATGCTCAGTTGATCGACGATAAAGCTGGTACAACACTTGCTGCCGCAAGCACCTTGGATAAAGATGTTAGCGGTTCCGTAAAAGCTACAGGCAACGCAGATGCTGCGGCGGTTGTAGGTAAATTGATCGCTGAACGCGCAAAAGCAGCTGGTGTTGACACCGTTGTTTTTGATCGTGGCGGATTCCAATATCATGGTCGTGTGAAAGCGTTAGGCGATGCCGCGCGCGAAGCCGGCCTGAACTTCTAAGGGGACTGAACGATGGCTCGTGAACAAAAGAACGATCGCCCTCAACGTGAAGAATCCGATCTAGTTGAAAAGCTAGTAGCGATTAATCGCGTTGCGAAGGTGGTTAAAGGTGGTCGCCGTTTCGGTTTTGCTGCTTTAGTAGTTGTCGGTGATGGCCGTGGTCGTGTTGGCTTCGGTTCCGGTAAAGCTAAAGAAGTACCTGAAGCAATCCGCAAAGCGACTGAAGCTGCTCGTAAAAACATGATCCGTGTACCACTTCGTGAAGGTCGTACATTACATCATGACGTATACGGTCGCTTCGGTGCTGGTAAAGTAAGCATGCGTGCAGCTCCGGCTGGTACAGGTATCATCGCGGGTGGTCCAACTCGTGCGGTATTTGAAGCACTGGGTATGCAAGATATCGTTGCTAAGTCTATTGGTTCTTCCAATCCTTACAACATGATCCGTGCTGCTTTCGCTGGTCTGAAAAACAGTTCCTCTCCTCGTATGGTTGCGGCGCGCCGCGGTCGTAAGGTGAGTGATCTGGTTGGTCGTCGCGACGACGTCTAACAAGCTGATCAAGGAGAGCTAAAATGGCTAAAACAATTAAAGTGACACAGACTGCAAGTCCAATTCGTCGTGAGGCAAGCCAACGTGCTACTCTCGTAGGTCTCGGTCTGAACAAAATGAACCGTACTCGTGAATTAGAAGATACTCCTTCTATCCGCGGTATGATTCGTAAAGTACGTCACATGGTACGCGTGGAAGAGGTTGAGTAATCAACCTCTCTCATCCGACTGTGTTAGTAAACTGTAAGGATTAGACCAATGAAACTGAACCAACTGTCTGATAACGCTGGCGCGCATAAAGAGCGCACACGCGTTGGTCGCGGTATCGGCTCCGGTAAAGGTAAAACCGGTGGTCGCGGTGTTAAAGGTCAGAAGTCCCGTTCTGGTGTAAGCATTAAAGGTTTTGAAGGTGGGCAGATGCCATTGTATCGCCGTCTTCCAAAACGTGGCTTCACAAACGCGATCTTCACAAAGAACTTTGTTGCCGTAAATATTGGCCGTGTTCAAGAAGCAATCGATGCGAAACGCATCGATGCATCTAAACCGGTTGATGCAGCTGCAATCGTAGCTGCTGGTATCGTGAAAAAGTCTCGCGACGGCATTAGCTTGCTGGGTAAAGGTGAATTGACTGCTAAAGTTGAATTCAACGTTGCTCGCGCTTCTGCATCTGCAACAGCAGCTGTAGAAAAAGCTGGTGGCTCAATCGTATTGCCTGTAGCCAAACCTAAAAAGGAAGGCAAAAAGGCAGCACGTAAAGCTGAAGCTGCTGCGAAACGCGCCGCGAAGTAATTTGCGTTAAGGTAAGACTTTCGGGTTTTACCTTAGAAAAAATTTGAAATTAGCCCCGATGCTTTGCGCTCGGGGCTTTTTTCATAATAAGACTTCGACTCGGTAATTCTCAAATGAATCACTCATAATTGAAGGACAGGCTTGAAAATGAGCCATTTTTACTTGTGACAACGGGATTCATCGGGTATTCATTTATAAAATTTTTTGGGGTCTGGGATGTCATATGCTGACAACCCACGATTTAATCCGTTTAAAGACAGGAAATTAACATGGCATCTGCTGCTGAACAGCTTGCTTCGAATTTCAGTTTCGGAAGCTTAGGTAAAGCGAGCGAACTTAAAAACCGAATCTGGTTCACACTTGGTGCGTTGATCGTATATCGCTTGGGGACTTATATCCCATTACCAGGTATTGATCCGGTTGCACTTGAAGATATCTTTAGCCAGAATGCTGGCGGTATTTTGGGTATGTTTGATATGTTTTCCGGTGGTGCATTGTCGCGTATGACAATCTTCGCTCTGAACATTATGCCTTACATCTCTGCTTCTATTATCATGCAATTGATGACCACTGTGTCTCCACAGATGGCTCAGATGAAAAAAGACGGTGAAGCTGGTCGTAAGAAAATCAATCAATATACACGTATTGGTACCGTTATTCTTGCTGCGGTTCAAGGATATGGTATTGCCGTTGGCCTTGAATCCATGTCCACTTCTGCTGGCGCCAGTGCAGTAATGGATCCGGGCATGTTCTTCCGTGTTGTAACAGTGGTTACATTGGTTGGCGGTACGTTATTCCTAATGTGGTTGGGTGAGCAGATTACGCAACGTGGTGTTGGTAATGGTATTTCCTTGATTATCTTTGCGGGTATCGTTGCAAACTTACCTTCTGCCTTGGTTGGAACTTTAGAGTTAGGCCGTACAGGCGCATTGTCTACAATCTTCATCTTGTTCTTGTTGGTAATGTCTGTTGCTGTGATCGCATTCATCGTATTCATGGAGCGTTCCCAACGCCGTATTTTGATCCAATATCCAAAACGTCAAAAGGGCAATAAAGTATTTGGTGGCGAGTCTTCCCATCTACCTTTGAAGATTAATACCGCTGGTGTGATTCCACCAATCTTTGCTAGTTCTCTTTTGTTGATGCCTTTAACACTTGCAGGCTTCAGTGGTGGTCAAGGCCCGGAATGGCTTCAGACGGCTTCTGCTATGTTAGGACGTGGTCAGCCATTATTCTTGGCTCTCTATATTTCTTTGATTGTTTTCTTCTGTTTCTTCTATACTGCGGTTGTGTTTAACCCAGAAGATACAGCTGAAAATTTGAAACGTCATGGCGGTTTCGTACCGGGGATTCGTCCAGGTAAGAATACATCCGAATATTTAGATTGGGTATTGACCCGACTAACCGTTGTCGGTGCTGCTTATTTGACGTTGGTATGTGTGTTACCTGAAATTCTTATTTCTCAATATGCTGTGCCATTCTACTTTGGTGGTACAAGTTTGTTGATCGTCGTAACGGTGACAATGGATACTGTTAGTCAGATTCAAAGTCATCTTTTAGCTCATCAATATGAAGGGCTAGTGAAAAAGTCCAAATTACGGGGGCGTCGTAAATAAAATGAAAATAATTCTATTGGGCCCTCCGGGGGCAGGGAAAGGCACACAGGCCAAACGTCTGGAAGAAAATCGTAAGATGGTTCAATTATCTACTGGTGATATGCTCCGCGCAGCGGTAGCAGCAGGTACTGATGTAGGTAAGAAAGCCAAAGAGATCATGGATGCAGGTCAGTTGGTAGATGATGAGACAATGATCGGAATTATTTCCGATCGTCTTGACGAGCCAGATTTGGAAAATGGTTTCATTCTTGACGGTTTCCCACGTACAGAAGCACAAGCAATCGCTTTAGATACATTGCTAGATGTGAAAGATATGAAACTTGATGCAGTTATTGAAATGCGTGTAGACGATGAGGCGTTAACAGAACGTATCGTTGGCCGCTATACATGTGGTAGCTGTGGTCAGGGATATCATGATACATTCCAAAAACCCGAAGTTGACGGCACATGTGATAAATGTGGTAGTCAGGAATTCAGTCGTCGTGCCGATGATAATGCAGAGACAGTGAAATCTCGCCTAGAAGCTTATCACGCTCAGACAGCACCTATCTTGCCTTATTATAAAGATAAGGAGATGTTGAAAGGTGTCGATGGTATGGCTGATATCGATGAAGTGACAGCACAGATCGAAAAGATTTTATCTGCGTAAGTTTAGCTTACGCAGATATCTTAAATAGTCTCAACAAAAAAGCTATTGCGGGGGCGTTGACAATAGGGAGGAATTCCCTATAATCCGCGCGCCCGTCAGACCACGAGCCTCACCTCTCTTCTCGTCTGACACAAGGAAGTCGGCCTATCTAACCGGGTCTTTGTTACAATAGGGCTATTTAAAATGTTTGATGTCATAGATCCAAGACTTGGACTGTGGCTTAGTTTTATTTTTTATTAGGAGAAGCTATCGTGGCTCGTATTGCAGGTGTCAACCTCCCAACAGGAAAACGGGTGTTGATCGCATTAACATATATCCACGGCATTGGTCCAAAATTCTCACAAGAAATCTGTGACAAAGTTGGTATCACTGCTGAACGTCGTGTAAACGAATTGTCTGATGATGAAGTTATTCGTATTCGTGAAGCGATTGACGCTGATTACACAGTTGAAGGTGACCTTCGCCGTGAAACAGCAATGAATATTAAACGTTACATGGACTTGGGTTGCCTTCGCGGCCTACGTCATCGTAAAGGTCTTCCAGTACGCGGTCAGCGTACTTCTACAAACGCTCGCACCCGTAAAGGCCCTGCGAAAGCGATTGCTGGCAAGAAGAAATAAGGAAGGTAGATTACAATGGCTAAAGCTCCTGTACGTAAACGTCGCGAACGTAAGAATATTTCTTCCGGTATCGTGCATGTAAATTCTACCTTCAACAACACCATGATCACAATCACAGACGTTCAAGGGAATGCTATCTCTTGGTCTTCTGCTGGTATGATGGGTTTCAAAGGTAGCCGTAAGTCTACACCATATGCTGCACAGATTGCTGCTGAAGACGCTGGTCGTAAAGCGCAAGAGCATGGTGTTAAGACACTTGAAGTAAACGTTAAAGGTCCTGGTTCTGGCCGTGAGTCTGCATTGCGTGCATTGCAAGCTCTTGGTCTGGTTATCACAGCTATCCGTGATGTAACACCAGTTCCACACAACGGTTGTCGTCCTCCAAAACGTCGTCGCGTATAATATTTATATTTTACGTAGACTTACGTTTTAACGACTGCTAGTTGTTCTTAGACATACTGCCGCCTGAATAGATCAAATGATCCAATTTAGGCGGTGGGTCTGAACCAGAAAGATCGATGAATAAGGGCGGGAGCCTGATCTTTCAAACAGGGGTAAACCCCAAGCCGGATGAGGTTCCGAATGGATGGGAACCAAACCGGCCTTTATTGTTTGGGTGTGATTGATGTTTCAAGCGTCTTTTGCAGTCTGGAACGGATTAAGACTTGAATTTGATTATGACCAACTGAGGTATGAATTCATGACTGAAATTGCTGCTGTTACGCAGAAAAACTGGCAAGCTTTGATTAAGCCTGCAAACCTGAATGTATCTTCTTCTCGTGACGATACACGTTTGGCAACTGTTGTTGCTGATCCACTAGAGCGCGGCTTCGGCCTGACATTGGGTAACGCATTACGTCGTATCCTTTTGTCCTCTTTGCAAGGTGCTGCTGTTACAGCGATCCAAATCGATGGCGTATTGCATGAGTTCTCCTCCATCCCAGGTGTTCGTGAAGACGTAACCGACATTGTGTTGAACGTGAAAGCATTGGCTTTGCGTATGCATGGTGAAGGTCCAAAGAAAATGCGTTTGGCTGCAGAAGGCCCATGTGAAGTAACAGCTGGTATGATCGAAACAGGTCATGACATCGAAGTTATGAACCCAGATCACGTTTTGTGTACATTGGATAAAGGCGCAAGCTTAAATATCGAATTCACAGTTGATCTTGGTAAAGGTTACCGTCCAGCGGCTCAAAACCGTCCGGATGATGCACCAATCGGCTTGATCCCAGTTGACTCCATTTTCTCACCAGTACGTAAAGTGTCGTACAAAGTAGACAACACACGTGTTGGTCAGGTGACAGACTATGATAAATTGTCCCTAACAATCGAGACAAACGGATCCATTAGCCCTGAAGATGCGTTGGCATTGGCTGCACGTATCATGCAAGATCAATTGCAAGTCTTCATCAACTTCGAAGAACCAGAAGTGAAAGAAGATGACAATGCTGCTTCCGAACTTCCATTCAACCGCAACTTGCTTCGCAAAGTGGACGAATTGGAATTGTCTGTACGTTCTGCAAACTGCTTGAAAAACGATAACATCGTTTACATCGGCGATTTGGTTCTTAAAACAGAATCCGAAATGCTACGTACACCGAACTTCGGTCGTAAATCTTTGAATGAAATTAAGGAAGTTCTAACCGGTATGGGCTTGTCCCTAGGTATGGACATTCCTGAATGGCCACCTGAGAATATCGAAGACTTGGCTAAGAAATTGGAAGAGCCATTCTAAGCAATTTTGCTTGAAGGGTTCCTTCAACCACCGCCCCGGCAGTAGTCAATATAGGCAATACTGCTTTGAAGACGACCGGGGTATTTAACTTGGGATGTGTCTCACAGTATGAAAGCGCATCTTTAAAGAAAGAGTATGAAAGGAAAAGACAATGCGTCACGGCATGAAAGGTCGTAAACTTAACCGTACAGCTTCCCACCGCAAAGCTTTGTTCATGAACATGGCTAATGCGTTGATCAAGCATGAGCAAATCAAAACAACTTTGCCAAAAGCTAAAGAGCTAAAACGTGTTATGGACAAAATCATCACAATCGGCAAAAAAGGTGGCTTGCACCGTCGTCGTCAGGCGTTTGCTCAATTGCGTGATGATGCGATGGTGGCAAAATTGTTTGACGTTCTGGCAGAACGCTATGCTGACCGTCCGGGTGGTTACACTCGCGTATTGAAAGCTGGCTTCCGTCATGGTGATGCTGCTCCAATGGCAATCATTGAGTTGGTAGACCGCGACGAAGATGCAAAAGGCCAAGATTCTGGTCCTGTTGTTGAAATGGCAGATGAAGGCGAAGAGGCATAAGAACTTTTTAGTTCTTAGACTTAACCGTCTAACAGTTTCAAAGAATAGCCCGGTTGCGATAGCATCGGGCTATTTTTTTTGTGTCTACCTACCAGAATAATATCTATAGTCTGAAGTCGCAGTTATTACCTTCAAGGTTGATTGGGCTAAAATGCATACTGATCGAATTATAAAGAATAAAAAACTTCCTTTTCTTGAGTTACGTTATTCCATCAATAATAAAAAAACATTTAAGACACATATGCATCAGGCTTTGAGCATTGGTGCATTGGAAGAGGGGGATGTGTCTTATCAAGTTGCTGATCACCTTGAGGTATTGAGAGTTGGTGGCCTAGCTCTTATTAATCCTGAAACTCCACATTCTTGTAATGCTATGTCCCCCTCCGGTCGAAGTTTTTTTATGCTTTACTTGAATAAGACTTGGTGTGAGGGGCTTCAAAAAGCTATTTGGTCTTTAGATAACTTTGTACCTTTTAAGCAGATTAATCTTTCTGATGAGACACAATATTCATCGTTTATAAAACTAATGCATGACTTAATGAACGCTGTTAGGGACGAAGAAAGTTTGGAACAACGCATTATCGAACTTATTGCAGAGATTTTTGAAGAGGCTTGCGATTTAAAGCAAGAGCTGAAGGTTGATAATACGCTGTTAGCTCAAATCAGAGAGAGTTTAGAACGTGATCTCGAAGATCAGTTTAGTATCGAAGCGTTGGCGAAGGAATTTGAAATAAATAAGTTTACCCTTATCCGGAAGTTTAAGAAAACATATCATCTGACACCGCATGAATATCGATTGAATTGCCGAATAAATTTTGCGCGAGAGTTATTGCAATACGGAACTTCTATAGCTGAAGTCGCAATTGCGTGTGGTTTTTATGATCAAAGCCATTTTCATCGTCATTTTAAAGCGATGACAACGCTGACCCCAAATGAATATCAGGTCAATTTTATACAATAAATTCTGATGGGTATTTTCTACATCTTTCAAAAATAAGAAAGGTTTAGAAATGGAATTTTTGATTTTAGCGTCTGCGCACTTCCTAGCATTACTTAGTCCCGGCCCTGATTTTTTTCTAATTATTCGAGGTGGTTTAAAATTACCTTCTAGATACGCTATCTCGATCTGTTTGGGGATTACAACCGCGAATACGATCTATGTGTTTCTAGCAATATTAGGATTGGAAAGTATCAAGGAGATAAGTTGGATTTTTAGCTTGTTGACCTATATGGGATCTCTGTATTTGGTTTATATTGGGTTTTTGTTAGTTAGAAATAACAAGCAAGACTTCTCGTCAAAGACATCTAGTAATTTTCTACAAGCTCAGAGTTATAGAAAACAATTTATTGTAGGTTTTTTGTCTGCCGCTCTGAATCCGAAAAATATTATCTTTTATTTTTCTCTGTTCACGGTATTGGTCTCAAAGGAAACCAGTCTAGATATGCGCATTTTGTATGGAGTCTGGATGGCAGGTATCGTGTTTATCTGGGATGTTTTGATAGTTGCTTTAATCGGCAGGAATAGCTTTGTACAATATTTGGAAAATCATCTTTGGCGGATTGAAAAGATGACTGGTGTGATATTGCTAGGATTTGGACTTACCTTTCCTTTTGTCTAGCATAGTGAAAATAAAAAAGGCTGGAAGTTAATCCAGCCTTTCTTGTTTTTATGTGTCAGTCGTGATGTCTGACGACTTCGGGCATGAGGCCCTTTGGACTAAACCGCATCACTAGAAGCAGAATAGACCCCATCATAATCATACGCATATGGGCGGCACTTTCGATTAAGTGTGCTTTCAAGGCACTACCATCATCCATACCAGATGTGACAACTTCCATCACAAATAGGCCTATAGGTTCAGCTTCGACCCATAAGAACCAGATCACAAAACCACCTAGGACAGCGCCCCAGTTGTTACCAGAACCGCCCACGATCACCATAACCCAGATCAGGAAGGTATAGCGTAGTGGGTTATAGGTACCCGGTGTGAACTGACCATCCAGTGTTGTTAACATTGCACCAGCAATGCCGACGACAGCAGAACCAATAACAAAGATTTGTAAATGGCGCGCCTTAACATCTTTACCCATTGCAGAGGCCGCATCGCGACGATCACGTATTGCACGCATCATTCGACCCCAAGGGGAGTTTAATGCACGTTCAGACAGATATAAGATAACGCCTAGAACCACCATGAAGAGCACTGTGTAGCAAAGTTTCACGAAGATAGATGAGGCTTCGATAGGATCCGCACCAAAAGTTGCGGATAAATTGATGAACCACTCACTCGCCTGAAGGTCTACTTCATAGGGAACTGGACGCGGTAGACCAGTCACGTTCTTTACGCCACGGGTTAACCAGTCTTCATTTTTCAAAATGGCAATGACAATTTCTGAAATACCCAATGTGGCAATCGCAAGATAGTCTGCGCGAAGGCCTAGGGAGATTTTACCAATCAACCAAGCTGCACCAGCTGCAAACAAACCACCGATAATCCAGGAAAACAGGATTGGCATGCCTAAACCACCTAAATAACCATATTTGGCGGCTTCGGTTGATTCAATGGCACCAACAGCAGGATCGTAAAAGTGACGAATAAGGAAGTAACCAGCGATAACAGCAGCCGCAATTGTGTAATTGCGTTTCTTTCCTTTAGGCATTTTACGAAGGATTAAGATGATTGCCAGAACAGTCACAACAACCATGAGGCCGGACATCATAAGATCACCGCCACCATTTGCCCAAGCTGCCGTTACAGGCGGCATGGAAACCAACATAGCAGCAACGCCACCAATAGCAGCAAAGCCCATCATACCTACGTTAAATAGGCCAGCATATCCCCATTGCATATTTACACCTAATGCCATCACAGCAGAGATCAAGCAGAGGTTAAAAATGGATAATGATACGGACCAACTTTGAATGACCCCCACGGCGACCAATAAGCCAGCCATGATGGCAAAATAAACGAAGTTTTTTGTAGTTTGGGTCATTCTAACACGCGCCCCTTAAGAATACCGGTCGGTCGTACCAGAAGCACCACAACCAGAATAATGAAAGATACAGCGAATTTGTAATCTGTAGATAGCAATTGCATCAAACTATCTGGTTCCATACCTTCTGGCGCCAGATATTTGAGGAATTTTTTATATGCATAAGTCACAGTTACTTCGGAGAAGGCAATTACAAAGCCACCTAAAATCGCACCGATAGGATTACCAACACCTCCAACAATTGCGGCGGCAAAGATCGGAAGAAGTAATTGGAAATAGGTGAACGGTTTAAAGCTTTTATCAAGGCCGTAAAGTACGCCGGCAATAGTTGCCAAAACAGCTGCAATTGCCCATGTGATTTTCACAACCTTTTCTGGATTAATGCCGGATAACAATGCCAAATCTTCGTTATCGGAATAGGCGCGCATCGCACGGCCCATCTTGGAATGCTGCAAGAAGCGGAAGAGGGCATAAACCACGATGATTGTAATGACAACGGTTAATCCTTGGGTCATCTTGATAGTTAAACCTTCAGACAAACCAGTCATTTGTTTAAATTCACGTGCTTTAATGATGAAGCGTTCACCATCAGCAAAGCGTTGTTCCTTTGGACCAATGATGAAACGAACAATACCGTTCATCACAAACATGATACCGATGGATGCAATCAAGAAGAAGACAGCGTTACTTTTCTTCTCACGATAGTATTTATAAACCACACGGTCAGAGAAAAGAACGATAGCTACCGCTGCTGCGGCACCAAATGGTAAAGCCAACAATGCTGTCGGCAGAGGGCCAAAACTGATACCAACCGATTGCATGAACCAAGTCACCATAATGGTAATCATGGTACCAAATGCCATTGTTTCACCATGTGCAAAGTTGGAGAAACGCAAAATACCATAGATCAAAGTGACCCCAAGTGCACCAAGGGCTAACTGAGAGCCATAGGTCATACCCGGGACGATGACAAAGTTGGCCAATAGGATGATTGAGTTAAGAATATCTTCCATGATCAACCTCCCAAGAAAGATTTACGAACTTCAGGGTTTTCAAGCAAGGCTTGCCCTGTATCTGTGAAACGATTGGATCCATTCACCAAAACATAGCCTACATCGGCGATGTTTAAGGCTTGACGTGCATTCTGTTCCACCATCAAAATGGCGATACCGGAATTACGAATTTCAATAATTCGATCGAACAGCTCATCCATTACAATCGGGGACACACCGGCTGTCGGTTCATCCAACATCAACACAGATGGTTGCGTCATTAACGCACGACCAACTGCGACTTGTTGGCGTTGACCGCCAGATAACTCACCTGCTGGCTGATGACGCTTTTCCTTTAGGATGGGGAAAAGGTCATAAACCTGCGCCATGGTGTCAGAGAAATCATCTTCACGACGATAAGCACCGATGATGAGGTTCTCTTCAACGGACATACCACCAAAAACGTTATGTGTTTGCGGGACAAACGCCATACCGATATTCACACGTTCTTGTGGTTTCAGATTGGTGATGTCTTTGCCATCCAGTTTCACGCTACCTTCACGTAGGTTCAGCATACCAAAGACAGCTTTCATGCCTGTGGATTTACCTGCCCCATTGGGACCAACAATCACGGCAATCTGACCACGTTCAACTGAAAGGGTGCAACCTTTCAAAATATTATCAGCGCTACCATAGCCGCCGATCATATTTTCACCGATCAGGAAACTCATGATTTTGCCTCCTCATCTTGTTTATGAGCCATCTGTTCAATTGGTTTGTTTTTCAAACCTGTTCCAAGATATGCTTCAATAACTTGTTCGTTTTGTTGAACTTCTTGTGCTGTACCTTCCGCAAGAACCGCGCCTTCCGCCATAACAATCACCGGGTCACACATGCGACCAATAAAGTCCATATCATGTTCGATCATGACGAATGTATAGTTACGTTCTTTGTTCAGGCGTAAAATCGCATCGCCAATTGTATTTAACAATGTACGGTTTACCCCAGCACCAACTTCATCTAGAAACACAACCTTAGCATCGACCATCATGGTGCGACCAAGTTCCAATAGCTTCTTTTGACCACCTGATAGATTACCTGCCAGCTCATTTGCGACATGCGAAATTTCAAGAAATTCGATAACTTCATCCGCTTTTTTACGGATTTCAGCATCCTGTTGTTTGACTTTAGAGCCACTGAACCATGCATGCCATAAATTTTCACCTAATTGGCCGTCAGGGACCATCATAAGGTTTTCCCGTACAGTCATAGTTGAAAATTCATGAGCAATCTGGAAGGTACGAAGCATACCTTTTTTAAATAACTCATGTGGTTTTAATCCTGTCACATCTTCACCATCCAGATATACATGACCGGAAGTCGGTTCCAACGCGCCCGCGATGACATTGAATAATGTGGTTTTACCCGCACCATTCGGACCGATAAGACCTGTAATCGATCCTTTTTCGATCTCCAGCGACGCACCATTAAGTGCTTTAAAGCCGCCGAAAGACTTATGTATATTGTCAACCTTAATCATATTGAGGCCGATCTTTCTAATTGTTACCCAAGTTTTGTAATTTTATTTTAGAGAAAACAACGCAAAAGTTCAAAATTAACTTTCAACGTGTAGCCCTAAAAATGGAAAGGCCCGACACAAAGTGCCGGGCTTTACCGAAATTGTTTAGCGTAGAAGAAATTCCTTAGTGGAACTTAATGGTTTCATAAGCGCCATCTTTTACTTCTTGCTCTTTGTAGACACCAGGTGTTTCACCAATGTCTGTCAATTCAACGCCAGTTGCGCCTTGATAGTCAACTTGACCACCGTTTGCAAGGATTTCTAACGCTTTGCCTAGTTCACCAGGATTGATTTTTTCACCAGGTGCGTTTGCAACATTCAAGATGTTTGCTTGGATGGCAGCGCGATCAGCAGAACCTGCAGCTTGCATCGCCAACACGATTAGTGCTGCTGCGTCATAGGATTGCGCAACAAATGGTCCATCACCTTTGATACCTGCCGCGTTTGCAGATTCAACGAAAACACCCATACCATCTGTTTTACTTGATGGCTCGGATGTTACGAATCCTTCAAGGTCGCTACCCAATGCGTCGATCAAAGATTCACCGATCATACCGTCAGAACCAATAAATGTATCAAACGCACCTGCATCCAAAGATGCTTCGATGATACCTTTACCACCTTGGTCAACATAACCAAATACCATCAATGCTTCTGCACCTGCTGCTGCTAGTGCACCAACTTCTGCAGAATAATCCGCTTTGCCATCTTCATGTGCCGCAGAAATTTCTACCTTACCACCAGCAGCTTCAAAAGCAGCACGGAATGCCTCATCCAAACCTTTACCATAGTCGTTGTTTGTATATGTAACAGCAACGGATTTTAGACCGCGAGAAATCGCGATATCTGCCAATACTTCACCTTGGCGTGCATCGGAAGGTGCTGTACGGAAGAAATAGCCTTTGTCGTCAATTGATGTCAAAGCAGGGGAGGTTGCAGATGGTGAAATCATGACAACGCCGTTGGAAACAGCAACATTATTTGCCACAGCCATTGTTACGCCTGAACAATCTGCGCCCATAATTGCAGCTACTTTGTCAGATGTAATTAAGCGCTCTGCCGCGGATGTTGCTGCAGCTGCATCAACACATGTACTGTCTGCACGAACGGAGGATACTGTGGACCCACCAAGTAATTTTCCACTTTCGGATGCTTCGGACAACGCCATTTCAGCACCGCCAGCCATATCAGGTGTTAAAGATTCGATTGGACCTGTGAAACCTAGGATTACACCAACTTTGATGTCTTCTGCTTGTGCAGAAGCCGCACCAGCTGCCAATGCCAATGCTGTCACACCGGACATAAGTAGTTTTTTCATAATAAAACTCCCTTGAGATAACTCATTAAACCCCTGTTGGGTCTGTTCAAAAAATTTTCAGCGTGTTTCTTAATTATAAAATCCGCCGGAAACATAGTATTAGAATTTCTTACCCATATGGGCAATCAGAAAGTTTATTTTTCTATGCTGCAAAGCACAATATTCAATAAGTTAAGAGATGAGCGGTTACTACAATACGTTGCGTTGTAGGGAGGTTAAATACCTTGTTGGTCCGTATCGTCAGTTTCAGTTCCAATTTCTTCTGCCATATGGTGGTCTGCTTCTGAAGCATCTGCTTGCATGATTTCGTAAAGTTCTTCACCCTGAATGCGCATAACATCAATATAATTTTGATTATCGCCTTCAATCGACCAATGTTCTCTAAGTAAATCAATGGTTTGTCGGTCATGTCGGCGAAATGCACGTGCTTTTTGAGCCGCGCGGAAGGCATGATGACCAAGCTCAATCAAGGCATAACGTCCTGCGGTTAATGCTGATTCGAACATTTCACGGATAATGATATGTGCACCTGCATTTTCCAGCTCATATACATGATGACGACCATAAGCCCGTGCGATGATTCTACAATTTGGATTGGCTTTAACCACATTCTTTACAAGGATGGTTTGACTTTCAGGGCTATCGACCGCTGCTATGAATAGCTCAGCATTCTCTACGCCAGCTGCGTGCAAAAGGTCTGGTCTTGTTGGATCGCCGTAATATGTTTTGATTCCTGTTTTGCCCATCTGTTCGATGAGCTGGGGGTCATGGTCCAAGACAGTAACTTGATAACCATTGGTGAGTAATAGGCGTGCAATGACTTGTCCAAAACGTCCAACACCTG
The DNA here is from genome assembly GCF_009711445.1 of Curvivirga aplysinae. Taxonomy (GTDB): domain Bacteria; phylum Pseudomonadota; class Alphaproteobacteria; order UBA8366; family Aestuariispiraceae; genus Curvivirga; species Curvivirga aplysinae. The sequence goes on from NZ_SMMC01000200.1 coordinate 22,492, forward strand.
CGAGGATCACTTTGTTCTGAACTTCGATTTCATCATCATCACGATCATGAATACTATGTTTAAGAGCGACACGTGCAACAACACGTTCATGAATAATGAAAAGTAGTGGCGTGAAGAGCATTGTAATAGCAACCACCAACATAAGGGTATTCACAATTTCATTGGGGATGATACCGTTTGCTTTGGCAAAGCCGAAAAGAACAAAGCCAAACTCACCTGCCTGAGCAAGCCCAAGGCCAAATAGCCAAGCATCAATAAAGGGTAATTTGAAGTTGCGGGCCAAGAATAGTAGGACTAACATCTTTAAGAGAATAAGAGCAGCGGCCATCCCAAGAATAAGAATAGGGTTCCTGAATAGAAGTTCAAAATCTATTCCCGCACCAACCGAGATAAAGAAGAGACCAAGTAGTAGACCTTTAAATGGTTCGATATCACTTTCTAATTCATGACGATATTCACTACTGGAAAGAACGACACCGGCTAGGAATGTTCCAAGAGCAGGGGATAAGCCGACCAAGTCCATTAATAAAGCAATACCAATAACGAGCAATAGAGCTGCTGCGGTAAAAATTTCTCTGAGTTTGGCTTCGGCAATAAATCTGAATACTGGGCGTATGAAGTAACGACCTGTCGCAATAATCGCGGCAACGACACCAAGGACAAGAAGCGTACGTGTCCAACCTGAAACATGCTCTAGAGGTCCATCTCCATGGCTGGACATATTTTCGACCACTGGGGCGAATTCATTTACGGCGAGTAAGGGAATAACAGCTAACATCGGGATGACAGCAATATCTTGAAACAGCAGTACGGAGAAAGACGATTGTCCGCCCGGTGTTTGCATTAGCCCTTTTTCTGTCAGTGTTTGCAATACGATAGCTGTTGAAGAAAGAGCTAAGGTCATGCCGACAGCTAAGGCCGTTTGCCAAGGAAGACCAAAAAACATCGCGATTGCAGTAATTAGGCCCAATGTGATGCCAACCTGCATACCGCCAAGACCAAGAAGACGTGTACGCATACGCCAAAGCATCATAGGTTGAAGTTCTAATCCTACAAGGAAGAGCATCATAACAACCCCGAATTCGGCAAAATGCTTTACTTCCTCGGTTTCTGCACCGATAAAACCTAATAAGGGACCGATAACAATCCCGGCAAGTAAGTATCCTAAAACGGATCCCAATCCCAAGCGATTAGCGATAGGTACGGCAACAACGGCCGCCAAAAGATAAATAAATGCGTCTTGCAGAAGTTCCATGACCTGCCCCAACCCCGATATGCAGTATCGTTTTTATATCCTGATCTTAATCTAACATAGGTTTCTCAAAACAATAACAGGACTTCTTTCAAAATAGCAAGAAGTCCCGTTTTCTTATGATAGTAAAAAGTGAAGTCACCAGTGATTAGTTTGATAAATCGCCAGAAATTGCATCTGGAGTGAAAAGCTGCTGACCTTCCAGTTTATAACTGGCGATTGCTTTTTGTCCTTGCTTAGACAACATCCAATCAATGAACTTTTGTCCTGCTTGGGCTTTGATATGAGGAAACTTTTCAGGATTTACGAGAATTATCCCATATTGATTAAAGAGATTTGGATCTCCTTCAAATAGGATTTTGTGGGATTGTTTATTCTTAAAACTGACCCATGTGGCACGGTCTGTTAAGGTATATGCATTCATTCCAATAGCAACGTTTAAGGTCGCACCCATTCCGGCTCCTGCTTCTCTATACCATTTCGTGTTTTTTTGATCTTCGGCTATGTTTGCAAGTTGCCAAAGTTCAATTTCACGTTTGTGGGTGCCGCTGTCATCCCCGCGGGAAACAAAGATTTTATTGGATAGGACTATTGCTTTTAGAGCATCTGTTACAGATTTCATCTGAGATAGATTTGCTTCATCTGACTCAGGGCCAATGATGACGAAATCATTATGCATTAGGTCAAAGCGTTCAACGCCATAACCATCGGTAACAAATTGTTCCTCGGATTTCTTATGATGGACCATCAGGACATCAGCATCGCCATTTCGTGCGAGTTTCAAAGCTGCGCCAGTACCTACTGCAACAACGTTAACCTTGGTCCCAGACGCTTCTTCGAATTTTGGCAGAATATGATCAAACAAACCTGAATTTTGGGTAGAGGTCGTTGAAGCTAGAATGATTGTATCTTTATCAGCTGCGGCTAAAGACAAAGTGCTTGTCATAATTAATGCCCAAGCAACTAAGGTCACCTTTAGGATATGAATTTGTTTCATTTTTCTGTTTCCAAAGTGGTGCAGGTCGCTTGTGCTTGATCACTGTCAGGGCGACGTTGCCACCAAATAAGTTCCCCATTAATGAAGGCTTGAGCCAAATCATTTGTGGGTTGAGTAAAGAATTGTTCCGCTGGAGCCATTTCCTTTAAATGTCCCCTAAACATGAAGATAGCATCAGTTGCTAGTCTTTTGGATTGACCTAAATCATGTGAAGTCATGATTACGGTAGTTCCTTCAGCAGAAATTTCTTGTATAAGTTCCTCGATGGCATGAGTAGCAGGTGGGTCAAGGCTGGCTGTTGGCTCATCTAGAAATAATACTTGCGGTGATAATGCCCAAGCACGCGCGATCGCAAGACGTTGTTGCTCGCCCAAAGATAATACGCGGGCAGGTTCATTAATGACACGCCCTAGGCCTGTGCGTTTGATGACACGATCTATAATATCGGGTCTTGCTGACTTGTGGATGTTTCTGGCCTTTAGAGCGAAATCGATATTCCCATAAGCAGAACGACGTAACATGACTGTGCGCTGGCTAACCATCGCTTGATATTTTGCGGCATCTTTACGAGAGGTATCATGCCATCTTACTTGCCCTTCTGAAGGTTGAATAAGGCCATGACACATACGTAATAGCAAAGATTTACCAGCCCCATTAGGGCCGAGAATAACATAACGATTACCTGCTTCAAATTGACAGGAGATATTTTTTAATAGTTTTTTATGTCCTGCCAAATAACTAATATTTTCTAACGTTAACGGCATGATTGATTTAGTTGAGAAGCTCATGCCGCATAGCGCCTTTTTGCCGTTTCCGTTATCAAATAAGCAGCCAGATTTATACCGAGCGCCAGTGTGATTAAAACGATCCCTAATGCTAACGCCATGACCAAATCTCCTTTACGAGATTCAAGGGCAATGGCCGTTGTCATAACTCGCGTTAGATGATCGATATTTCCACCGACGATCATCACTGCGCCAACTTCTGATGCCGCCCGCCCAAAACCAGCCAGACCTGCCGTGGTTAGAGCAAAACGTGCATCCCAAAGTAGAGCCGAAATGCGGCGCATCTTACTGACGCCAAGAGAAGTCAGGAGTTCATCATATTCTTGATGATAATCTTCCAATACTTGGCGGGAAATGGCGGTGACAATAGGGATAACCAATATAACCTGAGCGATGACCATAGCCGTTGGTGTGAAGAGAAGACCAAGAACGCCAAGGGGGCCAGAACGCGAAAGAATAACGTAAACGATAAGACCTACAACTACAGGAGGCAAACCCATAAATACGTTGGTAGCCACTATAAGGATTTTACGCCCTGGGAATTTTGTCAGCGCAAGTAAGGCAGCAAGCGGTAAGCCAATGAGTAGAGAAATTCCAACCGCAGTTAGACTGAGTTGTAAAGACAGACCAACGATTTCCAGTAAATCGGTATCTAGCGTCAGCACAAGCGAAACCGCTTTTAATAATGCTTCCCAGATGTCATTCATCTTCTTTCTTCAATCTTTGTAAAGGTTGCTTAAGATTAATCCTGTTGATCTTTTACGTTAAGATTTCTACAAACAAAACAAGTAATTTGATAATCTTAGCCCGTCAATTATTACGTTATAAGCGTCTTTGGCGTATAAACTTGGTAAAATTGGTTTAATTGAAATGTTACATCTGATCAGGAACGCCCATCTTTACTCACCAAAGGATGAGGGGATTTGCCATATATTAACTGCCTATGAACGTATTTTATATATCGGAAAAGAGCTTCTCGATGTAGACAAAAACCTGATTGGAACGGATACTGATCTGGAAGGGGCAAGGTTGATCCCGGGATTTATCGATGGCCATGCACATATTACGGGCGGTGGTGGTGAAACTGGTCCTGCCAGCCGCGTGCCCGCGGTGAAACTATCGGAATTTACATCTGCCGGTGTTACCAGTGTGATTGGCTTGTTGGGGACGGATGATCTAACCCGAAATACAGAAACATTGGTTCAACAAGCTTACGGTTTGCGCGAAGAGGGGGTGTCGGCTTGGTGTTATACTGGTGGTTATCATGTACCACCCATCACACTAACAGAAAAAATTCGTGGTGATATTGTTTTTGTTGATCCAATTATTGGCGTTGGTGAACTTGCAATTAGTGATCATCGCTCAAGCCAACCAACTTTTGATGAGTTTTTAAGAATTGCCAGCGAAGTTCATGTTGCTGGCCTTATGACGGGTAAGGCGGGTGTTCTTCATCTTCATTTAGGAGAGGGGCAGCGTCATCTGGAATTGGTGGAGAAGGCATTGGATGTGGCTGAAATCCCTGCGCGTACCTATAATCCTACTCATGTGAACCGTAATCTAGGTTTATTTGATGCCGCACTTGCTTTGCCGGAACGTGGTGTGACAATAGATTTAACTGCTTTCCCTAAAGGTGATTGTGGTCATGGTTTATCGGCTGCAGACGCATTTCTGCAATATCATCAAAAAGGATTACCTTTGGATAAAATTACGATCTCTTCTGACGGGGGTGGGTGTTTGCCACAATTTGATGATCAAGGAGAGTTATTGCATATTGGTGTCGGGACATCATCGACATTACCCGAAACGTTAGATCAAGTTTTAAAGCAAGATATACCACTTGAAGAAGTTCTTCCAACCATGACATCAAATGTTGCTGATAGTTTGCGCCTATCCCATAAAGGTCGACTTGAAACAGGTAAAGACGCCGATTTAGTCATTTTAAATGATCAAAACGAAATTCAACATGTGATGGCGCGCGGTAGATGGCATATCAGAGATGGTAGCGCGGTCATCAAAGGTATATTTGAATAAAAAAACTTCTCTTAAAATGAGGAGCCGGGTTGTTCTAGAAACTCAATTTCTTCTTCAGTGGAAGCGCGCCCTAAGATTTTGTTTCTGTGAGGAAAACGGCCAAATCGATCAATAATCACTTTATGTTGTTGGGCGTAATCTAGCGCTAGTTCATCACCAAGTTCGGTATAGCAGGCGATTGCTTTTTCTTGATCTTTTACATCTTCGCTATGTTCAAGCGGAAGATAAGCAAATTTCCTTTCATTTACAGTTAATTCTTTGTCAAAACCTCTTCGAAGCATGTGGTTTAAGCATTCTCTCGCTTTTTCATCAGAGGCAAATGCTTTGGGATCATTGCGAAACATGTTGCGAGAGAATTGATCAAGAACAATGATTTCTGCCAAGCAACCTTTTGCCGTTTGACGCCAACCTTGATGCTCTCCATTCATCAAATCAGTATGCAGATCGGCAAAATTATCGTGGATTTTTTGATCAAAGGCATCACTTTTTGTGAACCAATCTTGTGGCGTGGATTCTTCAAACCAGAACTTAATTACTGCATCTATTTTTATTTGGTTCATTACAATTCCATAAGCCAAAGTTAAATCATTGAGAGGTAGAGTATAAGTCTGTTCCGGCTAGTGCAATATTCTTGTCACAGTAAAATGATACAGTTGATGACTATTAAAAAATTGATCTAAAGCGAAAACATTTGATGTAAGCTATGAAAAAATTACAGTCAGTCCCTACAAATCGCGTTACTTATGTGAATCCCGATGACCCGTGGAAGAAGCGTGCAGTCATTAAAGTGGTTGAGAAATTAACAGGGCAACCTAAATTACAGAGACTATATAATGATTATATGTCGAAACGTGATGAAAATGATGTTTTCTGGCACACTGCGATCGATTATTTAGAATTGAATGTTAATTATAATCAACAAATGTTAGACGCCATTCCTAAAAATGGGCCATTGGTTATGATCGCAAATCATCCTTTTGGTGTTCTTGACGGAATTGCCATAGGGCATTTAGCATCTCTTGTCCGTTCTGATGTGAAAATAATGGCGCATGCTGCTTTAGGCAGAGCGGACGCTTTTGTCCCTTATCTCATCCCTGTTGAATTTGATGGCGATTCCTCGGCCCTTCGAAGTAATGTTGCTTCCAAACGTGAAGCAATTGATCATATTAAGAATGGGGGATTGTTGATTATTTTTCCGGCGGGGAGAGTATCGACGGCTGATAAAGTTATGGGGCGCGCAACGGATGCGCCTTGGAAACTATTTGCGGGCAAATTAATAGCGTCTTCTAAGGCAACCGTGATTCCTATTTATTTCGAGGGTCAGAATGGCCGATTGTTTCATTTCGTAAGTAAGTTTAGTTCCGTTTTACGCGAAGCTCTTATCTTGCGTGAGGTAGCAAAACGCATAGGGTCACAAGTGACAGCACATATAGGGAAACCCATCGAGGAAGGGGAACTTTCTCATTTTTCCGATAGTCAACTTATGCTCGATTTCTTACGGCAAAAAGTATATGAGCTGGAAGTTTCTAATAACAATTTGTAATACCTGACGATGCAGGTGGCTTTCGCCAATTTTAAACTTTCATTCCAGGCCTAAATAGCTTAAAAAGCGCGCTCATTTATAAATACTTCAAAAAAATGGACGGATATGATGTGGGCTGGAATTGATTTCGGGACCTCAAATTCTGCGGTGGCTTTGTGGCGAAATGGACAAGTTGAAGCCGTGGAGTTGGGGGATGGCAATGTGACTATTCCGACTGCGCTATTTTTCGATGAAGAAGAACAGGAATTACTTTCCGGTGATGAGGCTAATACTGCATTAATAGAAGGATATGAGGGGCGTTATATGCGCGCTCTCAAATCTGTATTAGGCACGCCTTTGATGAGCGAGAAGCAATTTTTACTAGGTCAACGCCGCGACTTCTACGATATTATTTCTCTCTTTATATTGCGATTGAAACGTCAAGCCGAAGAAACTTTAGGGCATGAACTTGATAATGTTGTCGCTGGATGCCCTGTTACATTTATGGGGGTACGCCAAAAGGCCCGAGACGATTTGCGTCACTGTTTTGAACGTGCCGGATTTAAAAATATAGAATTTCTGACTGAGCCTGAAGCGGTGGCGCTGGCTTATAATGATCATATTCAAGCTGGTGAATATGGTTTGGTTGTCGATATTGGAGGTGGTACTTCGGATTTCACATTGTTTAAGAAGCGTGATCAGCAACAGATTGATGTGATATCTACGCATGGTGTGGATATTGGTGGTACCGATTTCGATCAATTATTGAATTTCAATTATTTTATGCCGAATTTTGGGCGTGGACATGTTTTGAAACTGGGGATGAGCCAAGGTGAAGTGTTAGCGCCGAATAAGTTCTATTCTGATCTCTCCAGTTGGCCGATGATCCCATTTAGTTATAGTTTGGATAATATCAAACTCGTCAAAGAAATGGTCAAGCAAGCCTATGAACCAGAGTATTTTAAGCGCCTATTGACGATATTGGAAGAACGGCTTGGTCATGACTTGGCCTTTGCTGCAGAAAGAACCAAGATTGACCTTAATGGTTCAGATGCAGCCATTGAGGTAGAACTTGGTTTTATTGAAAAAGATCTTGGGTTTTCTGTGCTTCAAGACGATTTTAATGCCTCTATGCTCACATTTCAGGATAAAATCGAAGCCGCTATTATTGATTGTATTCGATTAGGTGATATCACTGCGGATCAGGTGCAAAATGTGGTGCTTGTAGGTGGTAGTAGTTCTATGAATTTTGTGAAAAAAGCGATTGAGAATACATTGCCAGATTCAACAACACGCCAAGAAGCAATCTTTACAGCCATTTCAGACGGTTTAGCCGTACGTGCATCTCAACTATAATAACTAAGCATTACTATCCATAATCAAGATTAATGTGGCTTCTTCACTGAGGCATTCATAACTATGTGCGATATCACCTGGGTAACGATAATAATCACCTGCATTTAGCTCTTCCTGCATTTGACTAGGGCCAATACGCATGCAGCCACTCGCGACCAAGGCATGTTCAATTGTGCCTGTTGGATGAGCAGTGGCATCCCGGATTTCACCTTTTTGTGCATGAATACGATAGATGTCTCGCATACGGTTAATCGGTGCTTTATCTAAAAGAACCGCCGAGAAATGCGCAACCTTGGATGAAACCTCATCTCCTTCATTTGCGCGAATGAGTTCGTGTTTAGGGTTGGAATGTTCGAAAAGAAAACTGAATGGAATTGATAACGCAGTCGCCACAGCCCAAAGAGTTTCGATACTTGGATTACAATTGCCGGATTCGACTTGAGATAAAGTAGATTTCGCAAGGTCAGCTTTATTAGCAAGCGCTGAAAGGCTTAATCCTGCGCGTTCACGCTCTCTTTTGATCGCATTCGCAATAATAATTTTGGGTTCCATAATTTTTCCTGATCGTTCATCTAAATGTACAACGTTTTGTTTGACGAACAAATAATGTTGTGGTTCATTATATTGTACGTTGTTCGTTTAATAAATTGTTTTTGGATATTAAGATGAGAAAAACATCCGAATATTATACAGGAGTTATGGATATCACGCCACTTGCGATGGGCGTCGCTGTTTATGGTGTTGCATTCGGTTTACTCGCTGCACAAGCGCAGATGAGTAGTTTGCAAACAGCTATGATGGGATTATTCGTATTTGCGGGGGGATCTCAAATCGTTGCAACGGAACGTTTGGTGGCGGATGCTGGGGCTATAGCTGCAATTACGGCAGGTGTGGCTCTTAATTTACGTATGTTACTTATGACAGCTGCTTTGAGAGACGATTTAAAAGGTCGGCCATTATGGCAAATTCTGTTGGGGGCACATTATACAACGGATGAAAACTGGGCTTTATTACATGCTAAACGCGCAAAAGGTGTTGATGTCGGCTATTGGTATTTTATTAGTGGTGGCGCATTCATCATGTTGATCTGGATTATATCGACTGTTGCCGGAGTGAGTTTTGCGTCTCTTGTTCCTGAACCAAAAAGTATAGGTGTAGATTTTGCCTTCACCGCAGCCTTTATTGCAATTTTATGCAGTCTATGGCGTGGTAAGGAAGACCTATTCCCATGGATTATTTCTATTTCTACTGCCGTCTTATTGGCCAGTTTGGCGCCGATTGAAACATCTTGGGCTCTGGTTATCGGTGGCGTGGTCGGCGCTTTAAGCGCTGGTGTTTTATCAGGTAAGTCGCGTGACTATGATCTTGAAAGCGTAGGTGGGTAATGAGTGAGCAGGATATTGTTATTATTGGCCTTGCGCTCGCAACTTTCGCGATTCGAATAGGTGGCTTTTATCTTGGGTCTAGATTACCTGAAACGGGCTTTTGGGCCGCAAGTTTTAATGCTTTGCCAGGATGTTTGATTGCGTCTTTACTAGCTGTAATGTTGGTTGCTGGTGGCACACAGGAGTATATCGCAGCCGGGCTCTCTTTAACGATAGCCTTAACGACAAGAAACTTACCGTTGACGATGGTCGCAGGCATTTTGTCCATATGGGCCTTAAGGCATTTTGAAATGTTTGTATAAAAAAAGCCGATCATTTGATCGGCTTTTTTTTATTATTGAATATGTGGGACTTTAGTCTCTCACAACAAGTACGGAACATTTCGCATGACGTACCACACGTGCTGCATTTGGCCCAATCAGATAATCTTCCATTTTAGGGCGATGTGCCCCCATGATAATCAGGTCAATTTTGACTTCATCGGCAACACGTAAGATTTCTTCATATGCATTGCCATAGCCAACAATATGTTGAACGGCGACATCATCGGGAATATGTGCCTTTACAAAGTCATGGAGAGCTTCATTTGCCTTTTCCATCATCTGGTCTTCATGACCAGATGGGAAAAAGGAACTTACCAAACTTCTACCAAAGTCAGGAACGACGGTCATAACATGAAGGGCAGCCCCAAAAGCCTTGGCATTTTGAATAGCGGCCGGTAAAGCTTTTTTCCAGCTCTCATCATGTTCCATGTCTACCGCTAAAAGAATATGGTTGAACATTTTATGTCCTCCTTATGCAGTTTGTTGAGTGCTGGAAACAGCGTTACGACGACGGCGTTGGACCATAATGATCAAGAATAGCAACACCACCGCTGGAATATAGAATAGCTGTTTGGCAGGACGTTCTGCAGGCACACCAACAGAAACGATAATTTGGTCAAAATCAAAGCCTGCCTTTTCAGCTGGGCTATCAAAACCCACACCATCAACCATGATATTTCCATCATCTTGAAGAAGAAGTTCCAGACCATAATCTTCAATTCTGGTTTGACCATCTTCACCGTCACCGACTTTCATCAACATGGTAAGTGAAACTGGGTCACCCACATCATTTTGACCATCAACCAAGATACGCATCTCAGTACCAGCCGGCACTTCACCCATTGCCTGCACAAGTTCTGTTCCTTGGCGTTCTTGATATGGCGGGATTACATAATCCATCCAGAAACCCGGACGGAATAATGTAAAGGCGATCAAAATTAATGCCGCGGATTCCCAGATTTTAGAACGGGCAAAGAAATACCCTTGGGTACCTGCGGTAAATATGAGCATGGCCGCCGTGGCGATGATAAAGATCAAAATGCCTCCGCCGAAGGACACATCCATCAACAATAGATCTGTGTTGAAGATGAAGAGGAATGGTAACAATGCAGTACGCAAAGAATAGAAGAAAGCAACAAAGCCAGTTCTAATCGGGTCACCACCAGATACAGCTGCCGCAGCAAATGAGGCAAGCCCTACAGGTGGTGTAACATCCGCCATAATACCGAAATAGAAGACGAACATATGAACAGCAATCAAAGGTACAATCAGTCCATTTTGTTGTCCTAAACTTACGATCACTGGTGCAAGTAATGAAGATACTACGATATAGTTCGCGGTTGTTGGTAAACCCATACCCAAAATCAAGCTCAGGATCGCAGTCCATACCAAGATTAGGATGATGTGACCCATCGATAAGAACTCAACCAATGCAGCGAGCTTTAATCCAACACCGGTTTGAGATACGGCACCAACAATGATACCTGCGGCTGCAGTCGCGATACCGATACCAATCATATTACGGGCACCGGCGATCATACCATCCACCAATTCCATAAAGCCTTCTTTGAGCTTGCTGGATGTGTCTTCTTTGCGGAAGAAGGCAAATAGATGACGTTGGGTCAGCAAGATGAAAATCATCAGGATGGTTGCATAGAAAGCAGAAAGACCCGGAGATAGACGTTCAATCATCAAACACCAGATCAAAACAACCACGGGCAATAAGAAGTGTAAGCCTGCTTTAACCGTCGGGCCTGTTTCAGGCAAAGACTGAACAGGTGCATTTGGATCATCCATCACCAAATCAGGATAGGAAGAACTAATACGTGCTAATACAACATAAGTCACCAGAATTAAGGCAGCCATTACCCAAGGTGTGTAAGTTTCACCAAAGGTCGCTTGAACAATATCAATCAGGAAGAAGAGGCCAAAGGCGCCAATAATTGTATTGCCAAGTACCATGGCACCAGTTGAGACAACCTTCTGAGTGAGTTCACTGCCGCCAGAAGATTTAACCGCTTTAACAACTACATATTGAACAGCAATAATTGTGAGTATGCCTGCTAGACGTGCGGTTGATGTTTCAAGTAATTGATACACCTCTGACGCATAATAAAGGCCACTACCTAATGCAAGAACGAGGAGCAGGGACATAACCCAGCTACTGCCTACATATTTCAGTGCTTTGCTTTCACCTGGTTTCTTCAAACCTTGCATGTCTAGTTTCATAGCTTCTAGATGCACAATGTAAACTAGGGCAATATAGGAAATCACAGCTGGTAAGAAGGCGTGTTTTACAACTTCAAAATAGGGGATGTTTACATATTCCACCATTAAGAAAGCTGCAGCACCCATAACAGGTGGCATGATCTGACCATTCACTGAAGAGGCTACTTCAACAGCACCTGCTTTTTCCGCATTAAAGCCAACACGTTTCATCATTGGGATTGTAAAGGTACCTGTTGTCACAACATTGGCGATGGACGATCCAGAAATCAATCCGGTCATACCGGAAGCCACAACCGCTGCTTTCGCGGGACCACCACGGAAATGCCCCATCAAAGAGAAGGCCACTTTAATGAAGTAGTTTCCGGCACCGGCGCGATCAAGCAAGGCACCAAAAAGTACGAATAGGAAAACGAGGTCTGTGGAAACACCTAATGCAATACCAAACACACCTTCACCAAATAACCATTGATGATCCATGGTGCCGCCAAAGGTAGAACCTTTCCATGCAATGAGTTCTGGTGCGAATGGACCAAAGAATGTGTAACACAGGAAGACAATTGCAACGACCATCAATGGCGGGCCAAGGGCGCGACGTGTTGCTTCAAGCAGCAACAACATACCAATGACTGATACGACAATATCAAACTGGTTTGGATTACTTGGGCGATCCGAAAGACGCGTGCCAAAAATGGAATCAACCAGCATGGAATCCGCAATAAACGGATAAAAGGCACAAAGCGAACCAATAATTGCCATGCCCCAATCCCCTAACGGGATGTGGCGACGAGGTGAATGTTTAAATGCTGGATATGCAAGAAAAGCTAAGAAAACAGCAAAAGCTAAATGAACTTTTCGTGCTTCATCACTTGAAAATACACCCCATCCGAGGACGAATGGAATTGGTGAGGCGATCCAAACTTGGAAGATGGACCAACTGAGCGCCACTGCCGCAAGAAGTTTGATGATCATTTCATTGGATGGATTGCGTCCACCCGTATCTGTGGAAGCTACAAGATCCTGTAGTTCCTCATCCGATAATTGTGTTGATGTGGATTTGTCCGTACTCATCCCCATACCCCTTTGTATATTTATACTGCTTCTGGTGTCAGTTTGGGAATTTATATAAGTGCTTCAATAAAGAAACGAGAGTAACCCCACTTGCGCAGGGTTACTCTCGTTAAAAACAAGCTGATTACATCCAGCCGCGTTCTTTGTAATAGCGAACCGCACCGTCATGCAATGGAGCAGACAAGTTGTTCACGATCATGTTTTCTTCTTTTAGATGTCCAAATGCAGGGTGCATTTTCTTAAAGCGTTTGAAGTTTTCAAATACAGCTTTAACCATTTGGTATACTGTCTCTTCAGAAGCTTTTGTGGAGCTTACGAATGTTGCGCCAACACCGAATGTAGCTGTTGGTGTATCTGTACCTTTATACATGCCAGCTGGAATTTCTGTCATTGCATAATAGTCATTGTCAGATGCCAATTTTTTCGCAACATCATTATCAACCGGTACTAGAACCGCATCGCAAGAAGTTGTTGCTTCTTTGATGGAACCGTTCGGGTGACCAGCTGTGAAGATGATCGCATCAACTTTACCATCGCAAAGTGCTGCAGCTTGCTCAGAAGATTTAAGTTCGGAGGCAACAGCGAAATCGCCCATTGTCCAACCCATTTTCTCCATAACAACTTCCATTGTACCACGTTGACCAGAACCTGGGTTACCAACGTTTACTTTCTTACCTTTTAGGTCTTCGAAAGTTTTGATGTCAGCATCAGCACGTGCAACAACTGTGAATGGCTCTGGGTGAACAGAGAATACAGCGCGAAGTTCTTTAAATGCGCCGTCCGGGAATTTGTCTGGTGCTGTACCATTGTAACCGTGATACTGCCAGTCAGACTGTGCAACACCCATGTCAACGTCACCAGAACGGATACCGTTAATGTTTGTTACAGAACCACCTGTTTTATGTGTACAGTTAATGCCATGATCAGCTGTGCCTTTGTTTACCAAACGGCAAATTGCACCACCTACTTGATAATAAACACCAGTTTGACCGCCTGTACCGATTACAACATGTTGTGTATCAGCAGCAACTGCTGTTGTCATAAGCGCCGCAGAAGCAACTGCGGATAAAGCTAGTTTTCTCAAGAACATACCTGTCTCCTTATATGTATAAGTTTGTTTATATAGTTTTGACCCCCCGCACAGAGGCAGAGTATCTATTTGATTTTCATCTAAGTTGTTTTGCTTAAGTTGCATTTATTTTTACAGCCGATGAAAACTAGATGTTAGCTTTCTAATGTAAGCTTAACATATTTATCAGAGTTGAATAGTGTTTATTCGCTCCTTAAATTCTACATTTTAAAAATGGCTCTGGTTTCTGCTGCTGAGGCAACAGAACCACCATTTTTGTTAATTCTATTCGCAAAATCCTGAATCAGCGCGGCATTATTCGCAGCCAATTCACCATTTGCCTGATGCATATTATTTTCAAACCCAATTCGACAATGTCCGCCTCTTTCAACGGCTGCAGCCATGCAGTCTTGTTCTTGTGGACCAAATGCACAAACAGCCCAAACACAATTGAATTCCCCCAAGGCATCAAGCATCGGAAAAAGGTCACCGGGATTAGATGTTAAATTTGCACTATAGCGTCCAAGAACTAAAAGAATAGAAGGTTTGGGATCGGGAATGATTCCTTGATTATGTAGCATAATGAAGCGTTTAACTTCCTCTGCGGAATAAAGGATATATTGTGCTGCGATCTTTTCATCAAGCACCCATTTAAAAAATGAGGCGGCTTTTTCTTCCCCACCTTCTGGGCATAGCTCTTTTAAAGCCAATGAAACAGCTTCGGGTTTGAGTTCTTTTACCGCAGAAATCTGCTGGTCTACGGTGAATACACCTACAGCTTCAGTCGTGATTTGGATAACCATTTTATTACCAACTCGATTTCGCACAGCCTCAATCGCGGGGCGATAATATTCAGGTAAAATTGTATGTTTATCGTCTTCATCACGGACATGAAGGTGAATCATTGCCGCACCAGCAGCTTGGCAAGCCGCAGCCTCTTTTGCCAGTTCATCCGGTGTGATGGGCAAGCTTTGATGATCTGATTTTGTTTTTCTAGCGCCGTTTGGGGCAACACAGAGAATCGTTTTTGTATTTGTCATGCAGCAATACCTGCATCTGTTAAGGCCGATTCGACAGCCTTCTGTAATTTATCGGCGATCTCAACGACATGTTTATCTTCGATGATAAATGGTGGTGCCAGCAAGATGTGATTACCGTTCTGGCCATCAATAGTTCCATTACCCGGATAACAAATTAACCCAAGATCCATAGCATGTTTTTTAATACCAGCATGAATTTTCAAGGCAGGGTCGAGTGGTTCTTTCGTTGTTCTATCCGCAACCAATTCGAGACCCCAGAAAAGACCGCGCCCACGTATATCGCCAATATTTGGATGATTGCCAAAGCGTTCTAGCAAAGCTTCTTCAAGCTTTTTGCCCATAGCATTCACATTTTCCAGCAGATTGTTTTCTTCGATTTCTTTTTGAACGGCTAATGCGGCTGCACAGGCTGTCGGATGTGCAAGATAAGTATGTCCATGCTGGAAGAAACCTGACCCATTTACAATCGTTTCGTAAATCTCATTACTAAGCAGCATGGCGCCGATCGCCTGATAACCTGCGCCTAAGCCTTTAGCCGTCGTTAGGATATCTGGGCTAATACCTTCTTGTTCACATGCAAACAGAGTTCCTGTGCGTCCCATCCCACACATCACCTCATCTAAGATAAGCAAGATACCATATTGATCACAGATTTCTCTGATACGTTTGAAATAACCTGGCACTGGTACAAGGGCGCCTGATGTCGCACCGACAACCGGTTCGGCCATAAAGCCAATCACATTCTCTGCGCCGATTTCCTTGATGTGTTGTTCAAGTTCGTTCGCGACGCGTTGGCCATATTGTTCATCCGTTTCAGATGGCAATTTATCTCTATAAGGATAGCAAGGTGCAACGTGATCTGCGTCGATCAAAATTGGCTCAAACTGTTGGCGGCGCCACATATTGCCCCCGACTGAAAGGGCGCCAAGCGTGTTACCATGATAGCTCTGGCGTCGGGCGATAAAATACTTACGCTCTTTTTCGCCTTTTTCCAGAAAGTATTGCCGTGCAAGCTTTAATGCAGATTCTGTTGCTTCGGAGCCACCAGAAACAAAATAGACATAGTCTAATCCCTCTGGCGCACGATCCGTTAAGAATTCAGCTAATTCTTCGGCAGGTTCCGTGGTGAAGAAGGACGTATGCGCAAATGCAATATTGTCGATTTGATCTTTGATAGCTTGTGTTACGCGAGAATTGCTGTGACCTAAGCATGATACAGCTGCGCCACCTGAAGCATCAATATAGGATTTCCCATCCTGATCTATAATATAAGGGCCATCTCCTTTATCTGCATATGCAAGATTGGAGGATGGTTGGCGATGTAAAATGCGCGTTTTCTTTGACGACATGATAGGCTTTCTAGATGAAAATAAACTGGAAAACCTTAAGCAGGAATAGATTGTAGGATCAATCGACTTTTTCTAATGTAAGCTGTTAGTTAATCTAACATACAGTATAGGAATTTATGTAAAGAAGGTTTGGCTTTTAGATAGGTTTCAGCTTCTGCTAGAATCCATTCCTTAAAGACTTTAACAGAAAGTTTGTCATCCATAGGTTTTGGATAAGAGAGATAATAGGCATTTCTTTTAGGCAAAAAGAGGTCATAGGGAATGATGAGGCGACCAGCTTCTAGATCAGCATGTGCAAGAATGCTACCCGCAGTAATGATACCTTGTCCCGTCACAGCGGCTTGTAGTGCTAAGGATGAATCTGCATAAAAACTCCCCTTCTCAAAATCTGGTGCGGGCAGTTTCGCTTTTTCATACCATGCAGCCCATGCGTCTCCCATATCGTCATGGATCAGATGTAAACTTTTAAGCTTTTCCGGAGAGTTTAGGTCAGGGTTTTCCTCTATGAAGCAAGGTGCGCAAGCTGCAAATGCATCTACATCGAAAATCTTTTTAGTTATCAAAGATGTATCATCGCTTTTTCCCCATCGAATAGCGATATCAAATTCAGCAGTATCAAAGCCTCGAAAACGTGCAGAAGGCGCAAGACGTATGGTAATGTCAGGATATTGTTGTAGGAAACTGTTTAGTCTCGGCATAAGCCAATGGGATGCAAAAGCAGATGTTAGATTTATAGTTAATGTTTTCTGTGTTTTATTCTTAAGGATTTCATCACTCACATTTGAGAGGGTATTTAGTATCTCTGTGGTGACAGGAAGTAACTTTTGCCCTTCAGTTGTTAAAGATACGCGGGCATGGCTACGGATGAAGAGGGGGGTGTCGTAAAATTCCTCTAGAATTTTGATTTGCTGACTGATAGCTCCATGAGTGACATGAAGTTCATCTGCTGCTTTGGAAAAGCTTAATAGTCGAGCGGCAGCTTCAAAAACTCTCACAGATTTTAGCGGTGGTATACGACGTTTCATCAGTTTATATGTTAGTTAAGTTAACAAAGGCGATAATAAAGCATTGTTTAACTCTTACTGCAATGCAGGGGCGATTTCTTTAATGAGGAACTGTGTTCAATAAGTAATCTAACGTAAATGGATATTCCGTTCTTTCAGGATTGTCATGCAGAGTGAAGGATTTAAAGTTGATCTTTGTCCAATCCTGTTTTCCAAATACTTTTTTATAAGCTTTAACATTTTCACGGTTTATTGCTGTCATCGGAAATTTGATATGTGTAGATATCTTGGAAAAGTCATGTCCTTGGTCATAATCGTATAGCATTACAATGCTCCAAGCACCGGCCAAGAAATGTCCCCCATGGGTTAGTGTCATTTCTCCTCGTTCCACTAAATCGATGGCTTCTGTGGACCAATTTAATCCAACGACACAAGCATCTTGCCCAGGCTCCATGCCTATTTCACGCAAAGCTCTAATAGCGCCGATGGCAATTGCGTCATTGGCGGCCCATATGGCATTTACTGACTTTGTAAGTAAAAGTTGTTGGGTGCGGAGATAAGCTTCTTCTCCTGACCAATTAACGGTTATGCGTCTTAATTCTTTGAAAGAAGGATGTTCTTTTAACCCACGATCTAACCCATTTAATCGATCTATTGAGGCGGGTGTATTAATGTCCCCTGCGAGAGTGAGAAGTGGGATAATTTTTTCTCGTTCTCCCGTTATTGGTGGAGAGATTTGATTATGATGTTCAAACAGTGAAGTTAGCATTTGGTAGCCTGCCGTTTCGTTATCGGGCACAATGCTACCTAACCAATAAGGCGATTTTTCTCTGGGTTTACCGAAATGTTCTTCTTGTTCCTGTGTTAGACTATTTAATAGCATCAAGGTTGGAATTTTATGATCAATCGCATACTGCAGCAGCTTAGATGCTTGTTGCTGTTCATTAACAATAATTAGATAATCCGGCTTACTGCGATCAATCGCGGCTATGCCTTTTGATAGCATAACGGGCCAACCTCTATTGGCGGAGACTATTTCCAAGTTAAACCCCAAGGCATCAGATGCCGCTTCCATGGTTTGAGACACAGATTTCCAAAACCCTTTATCTTCGTAGCCAGGATTCACAAAAAGAATATCTTTACGTTCGGCGGCTAGAAGAGGGGAATAGGACAGAATAGATATGAGGGATAAAGTAAAAACAAAGATAGAGACTTTTTGAGTGTCTAATTTTGTCCATGTTCTTTTATGCCAATTATCTAATTGATTTTTAATTATTAACATCATTCATATAATCCGTGTTTCGGATTATGCGCGTTTCGATTAGGATTGTATAGTTGTAATTTAATACAAATACATTTGATTGTATTTAAGTTTTCCCCACTAAGTGCTATGTTGGGGGGGG
>NZ_SMMC01000176.1 GCF_009711445.1 Curvivirga aplysinae
GGATATAATATAATGATTTCCTTTAATAAATCTATGGCTGATGTGATATTTCCTGCATAGAATTCTTCAAAGGATTTATGACTTAGACGGCAAACTTTATCGATATTTTCGTGGCAGTTACTTCCTAAAACTTCATAAACGGTTACGGCTTCGCTACTTCCTTTGGCAAATACTTTTTCTAAAGGTCGGCAAAGTAATCTGCCTTTAATTTTCTCATATACTGAATCACTTACAAGCAGGTTGCTGTTATAACGCTTATTCATCCCTTCAAGTCTGGAGGCTAGATTGACGGTAGAGCCAAAGATCGTGAAGTTCTTTCGATCCTCCGCTCCGACATTTCCGACAATGGACGGGCCTGTATGAAGGCCTATACGTGTATTAAAGGCTGGTTTGCCTTCTTCTTTCATCCTTTTATTAAAGATTTTAAGGGCCTTTTTAACTTCTAAGGCTGCAAGGCAGGCATGATAAGCATGATCATTTTGTTTTTCTGGCGCATTCCAAAATGCCATCACAGAGTCACCAATATATTTATCAATGATCCCATGATGTTTATCGATAATCGGGGCGAATATCTCAAAATATTCAGATGTCTGACTTAGCAAAGCATCCGGTGGCAGACTTTCTGAAATAGAAGTAAAGCTTTCAATATCCGTAAAAAGGGCTGTGATTTCACGTGTTTCACCCATCAAATCCAGCTTTGTGTCATTTTGAACGATTTGCTTTACCAACTGGCGCGGGACATATCGACCAAATTCTTGAAGGCCTGACCGCATTTGTTCCAAGGTTTCTGAAAGTTGGTTAAGTTCCTTAATCCTTGTGGAAATTGCAAAGCTTTCATCTAAATCAAATTGACCAATTTTCTGTGATTTTTCAGAAAGTACGCCAATTGATTTTGAAACTTGTTTGGCAGCATAAAAAATTACAAAAAGCCCAATTGTTAAGATGACAATAAAAACCGAAATTGATTGTATCCGCAGTTTATCAGTCTCTGCATTCAATTCGGAAACAGGTGCGATGACCGCTAAGTGATGTTCGCTATATTTATTCATAAAATTGGGGGCGAGAAAGATTTGGAAGTCGCCAATGTCTTTTATACGACTTTGAATTGATATCTTTTCTTTACTAGTATCCAAATTTTCAAGACTAATTGCGATGAGTTGTTTATCGATCTCGCTGAGATTGTTCCGTCTCGGATGACTGATAATAGTCCCATCGGACATAAAGATGAAATTTGTGGCTGAAGGGCTTAGTTTATGTTCATCCAATGCTTGGTCTGTTAATTCGATGGCAACATCTAAGCCGACAACGCCTTTCTGATCCCTCAACGGCCGACTGATTGTGAGGCCGGTGTAATCTGTGTCTGAAAACTTGTAAGGTTTACCTAGCACAGTATTCTGCGCCTCTATTGCTGCCTTATACCATGGTCGTTTGATTGGATCATAAGTGGGATCATAGCTTCTGTATTGCATTAGGGTTTCAAAATTTTTATCTAAAAATGCAATATCTTCAACTTTTTGATTTGCAACAAAATTTATATGTCTTAATCGATAAACAGTCTCTGCTGGGATGTTCTTTTCGATTTGATAATTTTGAAATTTAAGGGCTGTTTCCAGCTCTTGTAACAATATTAATCGACCATCTTCTAATCCGACATAAGCTGAAAGGCTTCCAGGTAACAGCCGATAAAATGCGGATAAAGAACGTAGAATAGACGTTATATCACTTGTTTCATTATGTTGATATGCAAGCGTATCGGGTGAATGAACCATTTCATATTGAATGGCATCAGCGTTATCCAGTTTGATCTGAAACTCGCGCTTCAAGGCATTTTGAAACTCATCCACGAGCTGAAGAGTAAATTTTTCACGAATGGCCAAGCTTGTCTGTGTGCCAGAGATTATCAATGCAATCGACATTGATAAAATTAAACTAGTGAATAAGATCAATATAGATACAGAAAATGGTATCTTCTTAAAGTTCATCTTGTGCTCCCCCCTTTGATAATTCAAATGGTTGGATCAACCTCGATGAAAGATGATCTACCAATCATTAGATATCTTATAAGTTGATCCTAATATTTACTATAGGTTGATTATATAGAGATGGGAATAGCGAAGATTAATTCTGGATATTTTCTTTTGATAGGAACTCAGCCAGTTCCTGGCGCTTGATTTTATTGGTTGAGGTGCGAGGAATTTTATTCACTGACTTTAAAATAATTTTGCCTAAAGTATTCTGTGTAAGGGGGGCGACAATAGCTTTAATCTCATCAATATTTGTTTGTTTGTTTGGAACAATGCAAAGCCAGATAAGCTGTTCATTTTTATGGCTTTTGGTCTCACATATGCAGAAATCTTCTACATGTATCTTTGGGCGTATAAATTCTTCTAATTCAGGGATCAGTTTTTTGACTCCCCCGATATTTATGAGGTCATCTGAACGGCCTTGTAATCTAAGATGTTGTTCATCAGGTTTTAAGCCGACATCTCCCGGGTAAAACCAGCCTTCTTTAAATTTTTCTGCTGTATTTACGAGATCATCCAGATATCCATCCACCAAACCCTGTCCCCGAATACGAATGCGGCCCGTTTGATTTAAAACCGGTTGATCGTAATCATCAACCACTTCGACTTCCACATTAGGTAGGATATACCCTAATTCACCATCAATCATCGTGCAGATAGAGCCGGTTTCATTCGTCCCATAACTTTCGACGATTTTATCTGCGAGTTTTTCTATGGCCTGTTGTCTGAGGTGAGCTGGAATTCGACCTCCGAAAGTAGATAAAGTGAAGTCTTTGGGGTGTTTAAAATCTTTTGGCAGAAGATCCAATAGCTGACGCAGGGTTGTGGGAAGTAGCGTGATATGTGTTGCGCTATATTTAATTAGATTTTCAATAACCGATTGAGATTCCGGATGAATGGTACAGCCACCTGCCTCCAGACAAGCTGTGGCCCGTCCGTAATTTGCTTGAACGGCAAAGTTATAAGCGAGCAGCAATCGACTATCTTTCCGATACTGATCTTTTTCTTGTAACTGATTGATCCGAAAATTATGCAGAACCAGATTACGTTCCATAAATTTAGGTTTACCAGTGGTGCCTGAGCTGCATTGTAAGCGCATCGGATCGTGAGGGCCTAAAATAGAAACAGGCTTCTGATAATTGATTTCTGACTGAGTAATATGGTTAAATTTTTCGGCAGTAAAAAGAAAAATATTCTCTTCTTTCACATCTGGAATAGGAGAGGACGCAATTACCAGCTTTGCGTGAACCCTTAAGAAAGGCTCGACGCTTTCCATATCATCTCGACCAAAGGAAAGGCAGCGATATCCCAAAGCTTCGCAGGCCAATAAAAATAACCAATGGGGATAGAGGCGAAACCATTCAACAGCGACCATATCCCCTTTTGCGAGATTATATCTTTTTAAGGCTTCTATAAATTGACAAAGGTTTTTGGCAAATTGTGCATAAGTAATCGCGTGACCACCATCAACGACCGCAACGGCATTTGGTTGCGTTTCTGCATGGTCAAATAAACGATCAAGCGTTTGCGTCACATCACATATCCTGAAGTTATGTGTGTAAGTATAGGAAAATTAGGCTGGCTTGGGAACCGGGAAGATAAGGTCGTACGCCCAATTATAACAAAAAGCGTATATTAAGAAGAAGACAGAGAAACCGATATCTAAAATAAGCGCGTCCAAATAGCTGATATTTAGGAAATGTGCGACAATGAATATCCCGGCGATAAGCATGCCTGCTTCAAAGAAAATGGCATGGATTGTTCGAAATAAAACACCACGGGGGGCTGCATTTCGATACTTTAAATCCCAAATATCAACCATCCAGTTATAGCTAAAATTCCAAACCATTGCGAGCAAACTAAAGATAATACCCAGCATGCCCATTTCTTCGACGGAATGACCTGTGATTAGGGACCCGCCAACAGCCGTACAAAGAATGCCTATGATTTCAAAGAATACAGTATGTCTAATTCGATCGCCTAAAGTGCGCATTGCTTATCACCAAAACTATCTTTCCAGAAAGATATATAAAGATTTTATCTTTCTTGCAAGATAAATTGTCAAGAATGTAGATTTTTGCTAGATTTATATATCAACACGACTTACTGAGATGAATATGGAAGAAAAATATTCCCTACAATCTACTTTAAAACGTTATGAGGAAAACTGGCCGGAAATGGCTTTGCCTGAATCTGAAGCTGTTGTGACCTTGATGCGCTTAAACGATATTATGACCGAAGCCACAAACCAAACGATCCATTCATTGGATATTTCCCATCTGGCTTTTGAGGTTTTGGTGACTTTGCGATCTTACCCTGCACCACATCAGGTAAGTCCGACTGATTTATATAAATCGGTTCTTTGTAGTTCTGGTGGGATGACCAAGGTTCTAAAAAGCCTTGAAGATGACGGGTATATTTCCCGTATCGATAATCTGGATGACAAGCGAAGCAAGCTTGTGCAATTGACCGCCACTGGTATCACCAAAGCTGAAGAGGTGATGGAGGCCGTTTGTCAGGGTGATAAAGCCTTTTTCACCAATGCCTTGAATGATGAGGAAATTAAGAATTTGAACAAGTTATTACGATTACTTGTGCAGAAACTTGAAGGTACAAGAAATTTATAGAGCTGCAATTTTATTTACAGCTTTTCTTCGATTGCATCCCAGATCACAGCTTCCAGACAGGTATCATCATATCGGTTGATTTCCTGTAATCCTGTTGGGGAGGTTACATTGATTTCTGTGAGATAATCCCCAATCACATCAATGCCTGTGAAAATCAGGCCCTGTTCGCGTAAAGTCGGGCCAATAGCTTCGCAAATTTCATGCTCGCGCTTGGTAAGTTCGGATTTAACAGGTTTACCACCTACATGCATGTTAGAACGTGCTTCACCAGCGGCTGGCACACGATTGATCGCCCCAACAGCTTTGCCATCTACGAGGATGATACGTTTATCACCTGCACGTACTTCTGGCATAAAGCGCTGGATCATCAATGGTTCTCTGTTTTTCTCAAAGAACATTTCTAGCAGAGAGGCTAAATTTTCATCTTCTGGTTTCAGATGGAAGACGCCAGCCCCGCCATTGCCAAATAGAGGTTTGACAATGATATCTTTATATTCTGCACGGAAAGCTTTGATATCGCTTTCATTGCGGGTAATGAGAGTTTCTGGCATCAAATCCGGAAAATGAGTTACCAAAAGCTTTTCTGGCGCATTTCGTACAGAGGTTGGATCATTTACCACCAATGTATCTGGATGAATATGATCAAGTAGATGGGTGGCCGTGATATAACTCATATCAAAAGGGGGGTCCTGACGCATCAGGATCACATCCACATTGGCTAAATTCACCTTTTCTGAGGTGCCCAGATCATAATGATTACCTTCCTTATAACGAAGGGTCATTTCTTCGGCATGGGCAGAAACGATACCATTTTGGAAACTTAAGTCATTTGGATGGTAATGATAAAGTTTATAGCCGCGTTTTTGGGCTTCTAGGCCTAATACAAAACTACTATCGCCTTTGATGTCGATACTTGCGATATGATCCATTTGCAGGGCAACAGTCTTTGTCATGACTTTATCTTTCCAATTTGAATTGTGATCTTTGCAGCCAGATAATGTGGCTTAGGGTAAACTACAATCCCTAAATAAAAAAGAACAGGAATTATTCTTGTTCCTGTTCTTCAGCTATTTCACGTAACTACTAGATAAACATCATGTTTTTATGAATTAGTTTTTGATTTCTCTTTTTGCTTATTTAACCAATCAAGGCGTGCAGGATCGTCTTTTAGCTGAACGATCGGAATGACCCGGCGCACATATGATATTTGTTTCGTTTGTGCTATTAGTTGGTCAATCTCTGCATCATTTTGAGCAATACCAAATAGATATACAGTCCCATTTACAACAGATGTATTATAGTTAACTGCGTGGATTTTATCATCAAATGTAATCGCGGATGATAGATTGCTCTTGATTAAAAGATCGCGGGAAAGATCAATAAAGCCACCGTCATCTGTAACTTGAATTTCATTAAATACTTCTTCTACACCATCAACTTTCCACGCAAGTTCAATGGCATCAAGGCGTAATTGGCGATCACTTACTGTGCCTGTTAATAATGTACGCCCTTCGATCACATTTACACTGACATTAATATATTTTGCCCCGCCGTGTTTGCTTAGAGCTTGCGAAATATTGTAGGACGTATCGCGATCTATAACGGCTTGTTCAAACCCACGTTCTTCTAAAGCCATTGATCCTGCTGCTGCTCCGGCGCCAATCGCAAGGCTGACAGGATCGCAAGCAGATAATGTGAGTGCAGATGCAAGAATTAGAGGGGCTGCAATAATTTTTTTAAATTTTTTTGTAAGTAACACCAATATAACCTGACTTATAAACAATTTCCGAGAATATCCCTTATACAATTAAGTATAAGCAGCTTCGCCTCCATGGACTAGACCTGAAATATGGCAATTTTGAGGTATTTAAAGGCTTGTGGGTGGATTCCATGCGTTTTTAACATGGAGAGGGGTCATTCTCATCGGAATCACGAAAATAGCATCAAATTGAATGTCACAAGCCACGACTTCTGGATGTTTACTTTGATAGAAAGTTACGGCACGGGCAATACGTTCCCATTGTTTTTGTTGAATTGCGTTTTTCGCTTCATCCTCGGTTTGACGCGCTTTGACTTCTACCGCTATTAGGCTGTCGCCTTTTCGAGCTAATATATCAATTTCGCCTACAGGTGTTGTATAATTATATTCTAAGACTTTATAACCTTTTAAATGCAGCCAGAGACGTGCTTTTCGTTCAGCTATCTTTCCTTTAACGTGACTTTTATTTAACAGTTTAACCATTTAAATCTAATGCTCTTTTATAGATTTGTTTTCTTGGAAGACTCGTTGCTTCTGCCACAATTGTTGCAGCATCGCGTACCGAATTGGATTTTAACGCCTCTTGTAACATGATGTCTATATCTGCTTCGCTTGCTTCTGTTTGTTTGGCTGGTTCCAGTAGCAAAACGATCTCACCTTTTGGATTGCCGTTCTCGATATAGTAATTGGAGACTTCTTGCGCAGTGCCTCTTTTAAACTCTTCAAACATTTTTGTTAATTCTCGGGCGACAACAATTTGCCGATCCGGCCAGATTTCAGCGATGTCTGATAAAGTAGAGGTCAGACGTTTGGGGCTTTCGAAACAAATCAAAGTAGCGCCTGATTTACTCTCTTGAGCCAGAAATTCTGTTTTTGCTTTTTTCTTGGTAGGTAGAAAGCCAATGAATAAGAAACGATCGCTCGGTAGGCCAGCTGCAGCTAGGGCCGTTAAGGGGGCAGATGCGCCGGGGATTGGGTAAACCTTATGCCCTTCTTCAATGCAATCACGCACCAGTTTATAGCCTGGATCAGAGACCAAAGGGGTACCTGCATCTGATGCTTGGGCCACGATTTGACCAGCTTCCAAGGCTTCCATAATTTTTGGACGCATTTTATCGGCATTATGATCATGGTAAGCGAGAAGGGGCTTATTCAGATTATAGGCCTGCAACAGGCGTTTGGTGATACGTGTATCTTCACAAAGAACCAAATCAGCAGCTTCTAAAACATCCAGAGCACGTAATGTAATATCGCGCAAATTTCCAATTGGTGTGGCGACAACATAAAGACCTGCTTGAATTTTACTTTTGTGTTGTTTACTTGGCCCTAATTCCGCCTTAAAGTCGGTATAGTCTTCTTTTTGCTGGTTCATTTTTAGATCTTTATTAGCCAATAAATCTGGACAGGTGAGTGAAAAGTTTGATTGGGGTCAACATAAAGTAATTCGCAGCTTCTGGCGATGGTATAAGTCCGCGTAAGGCAAATAAACGTGATGAAAACTGAAAATAATAATTTTAAATTCACATATGCATTGCAAATGGCGAAGCCCGTTTTGTTAGCTTTGGGGGTTATGGCGCTTGTGACAGCATGTGCAAAACCGTCACAAAATCAGAAACAGGATGAAATTACTGTCACCTTATTCGGGTCCGGGCAGACGGATAATGAAGATGGTTTGCCACCTGTTGGACCTGATATGGAGGGATTGCCAAAAACTGAAGGAAATTTAGAGACATCTGAAGATAATGAATTGTCTCTTTCCGACGAAGAATTGCAGGCAGAATTAGATGAGGCAAATGGTCAATCAAATCAAGGCGTCATTGTGAATGAGGACGCTTTGCCAGCCAATACAGAAAGAACAAAAATTGCTCTTTTACTGCCCCTTTCAGCACCGGATGAAGGTTTGCGTAATGCGGCAAAAACCTTGAATGATGCAGCTTTGCTTGCCTTATTTGATCAAGGTAATCCAACAATTGAGCTGATCCCATATGATACAAAAGGAAATATGCAATCCACAGCCCAAGTCGCGGAACAGGCAATATCTGAGGGTGCAGATGTTATTCTTGGGCCTTTGTTGAGTGATAATGTACAAGCGGCTTCCATTGTCGCCAAACGCGAAAATATTCCGATGATGAGTTTTAACAATCGTCTGGATGCGGCTGGAAACGGTGTTTATATCCTTGGAAATTCCCCTCGTTTCGAAGTCGAAAAGGTTTTGGAATATGCGAGTCAGCAAGGATTACGTGACTATGTAGTTTTGGTGCCAAATAATATTTATGGGCAGATTGTGGTGGAAACAGCGCAGTCTTATGCGGAGATCCTAGGTATTACTTTAAAGCGTGTTGAATATTATGACCCAACTGCAACTGATTTTACGGACCTGACCCGTGATCTGGCAAATTACCGAAATCGTCACAATGAATGGCTTAGAAAAGTGGAAGAGCTGGAAGAGCGTGACGATGAAGTTGCACAGGCTGCCTTAAAGCAGTTGAAACTAAGAGAAACTATCGGTGATGTGAATTATCAAGCGATTTTGGTGGCCGCTTTGGA
Organism: Curvivirga aplysinae; assembly: GCF_009711445.1. Lineage (GTDB taxonomy): Bacteria > Pseudomonadota > Alphaproteobacteria > UBA8366 > Aestuariispiraceae > Curvivirga > Curvivirga aplysinae. Next base: position 8,958 of record NZ_SMMC01000176.1, read on the forward strand.
TCAATTCACCTTACGAACCATTTCAGCACAATTATCCCAATATGAAGTTGATCAGCCAACAGTACGTTTTCTAGGGCTTTCAGCTTGGGATGATATGGGTAACTTATCTAATGAACCACCATTGGTGGGATCATGGTATGCGTCTTATCCTGATACGGGTTGGAACCGCTTTGCGAAACATTATAAGAAATTCTATAATGAAATTCCTTTAAACTTGGCTTCGGTTGCCTATGAAGCTGTTGCTTTGACCTCAATTCTTGCAGGACGTGACTATCGCCCAGATTTCAGCCAAGCGCGTTTGGAATATAATCGTGGTTATCAAGGTGTACGCGGGTTATTCCGATTGAGTAGTTTTGGATATGCAGAACGCCTGTTAGCAGTAAAGCAAATAAACAGAAAAAAGGCGGAAGTCATAGCACCGCCGCCTAAAAATTTTGATCAGTTATTAACAAATTAAATCAATAGATTGTATTTAATCTCTTAATCTTCCAGTTCAATTAAAACCGGGGCGTGATCAGATGGCTTTTCCCAGCCACGCGCATCCACGATTACTTTCAAGTCTTTGACCTTGTCTTTCAACGGCTCAGTGATCCAGATATGATCAAGGCGTCGACCTTTATTGGCCTTGCGCCAGTCACGGGAACGATAGCTCCACCAGCTGTAAAGTTTTTCGGGCGTTGGGATGATTTGACGCATGGCGTCAACCCAGCCAAAGGCGTCCATAACCTTATTCAAGGCTTCAACTTCTATCGGCGTATGACTGACGACTTTTAAGAGTTGTTTATGGCTCCAAACATCTTCTTCAAGCGGAGCAATATTTAAATCACCTACTAATATCATAGGTTTAGAGTTATCTTTCTCAGCAGGGAACCAATCGGTCATTTCCGCAAGGAATTTTAGTTTATGATCAAATTTCTCATTGGCTTCCGGATTGGGCTCGTCACCACCCGCAGGCACATAAAAGTTATGTACCTCAATTCCATTTGGAAGCGTGACCGATTGATGGCGACAATCAGATTTTCCAACCCAGTCTTTTTGCGTTTCATTTTCCAATGGAAGCTTTGAACAAATCGCCACGCCGTTATAGCCTTTCATGCCTACAATATAGACATGTGGAAAGCCTAAAGCTTTTATATCTTCCATAGGGAAGTCGGTATTTTGTGCTTTTGTTTCCTGAAAACAAACTACATCCGGATTATATTCATCATCTAATTGTCTAAGTAAATGAAGACGTTGACGGATAGAGTTAATATTCCAGGTTACCAAACGCATGTGATCGACTTTCTGATGAATTCATAATGACTTTCAATCAGCATAGAGGCGTTCTAAACGCTCAACAAGGACGGATATCACAGTTACCACAGAAAAACAGATTTTCCGTGGTTATTTATGTTTTGATATCGGAATGTTTTTGTTTGTTAGCCGCGTTTGGTCATCCAATCACGTGCTGCGTCACCGAATGCTTCAAACATTTGTCTGTTAAGAGGTACTTCCAGTGCACGTACATGTTCCGGATGCCACTGAACAGAAACCATGAAATTTGGATAATCTTTAACACTGATAGCTTCGATCACACCATCTTCTGCTGTTGCTTCAACTTGTAATCCTTCACCAAGTTTATCAACTGCTTGTTCATGGACCGTATTTACCCATACATCATCCAAACCGCCATTTAGTTTTTCTAAAATGCCCCCGGGTTGAATTTTAATTGGATGTTTCGGGGTGTAGCGATCATCAAAAGGAATGGAGGTATCGGCACGATGGTCGTTATTACCTTCAATGTCATGAACATATTGATGCATAGTGCCGCCATGGATTACATTTAATTCTTGATGACCACGACAGATACAGAAAACAGGCATGCCGCGATCTAGGACTTTACGTAGAAGCGGTAGATTGGTTGCATCCCGACCACGATCCAATTGATCTTCGGTTTGTTGGCTTTCGGCACCATAATGATGAGGTTCGATATTAGCTGGACTTCCAGTGAATACCACACCATCCAGCTTATCCAGCAATGCTTCCATATGTAATCTATCTGCAATAGGCGGGATCATAACGGCCAGACATCCTGCCGCTTCAACAACACTGAGGATGTATTTATCGCCTACTTTATAAAAAACGGATTCACCGCCTGGAAGGGTATCCCCTGTGACACCGATTAAAGGTAAAGTTGCTGTTGTCATAAGGCACCTATTATTATGCTTCTATCTTAAATCCTGATCATCGCAAAAATGTGATCACTTTTTGTAATATACGATGCTTGCGCTGTTCCTGCAAGACATGCGAAGGTTCAAGTGATTTTCCTAATAGGCAAAAATCATCCATAGAATGATAAGAAAATTTCAGGATATGTTTCATGTTGTATGAATTGTTAAACTACAAAATTGCTATCCTTGCTGTATGGGCAGCCTTGTTTTTTTCTATCGAAGTTGTTGCGCCTAAAGCCCGTTCCCCATTTCAAGGATTTGCACGTTTCAAAAGATGGGGCCGAAATTTTGGGTTGGTTGGGATCAACTTTGTGATTTCCCCGCTTATTGTGATTCCTGTGACCCTATGGGCGAGCGAAGCCGGATTTAACTGGCGTAGTGAATTTGGGGCGGCTTTCTGGGATCAAACATGGACCATTCTTTTTGATCTATTGATATTGGATTTCTTTATCTATTGGTGGCATCGACTTAATCATGTGGTGCCATTTCTATGGCGTTTCCATGAAGTTCATCATTTAGATGAGTTTTTAGATGTGACTTCAGCCACCAGATTTCATTTTGGCGAAGTTATCCTGTCCGCGCTGGTGCGTGGTGGGGTTATTTTGGTGATGGATATCCCACTCGCATCTGTATTAATTTTTGAAACGGTGGTTTTGGTCTGTTCAATTTTTCATCATTCAAATATTCGGATTTCAGATCAGGTTGATAGGGCTATTTCAAAGATCATTGTGACACCGAATTGGCACTGGATGCATCATCATGCAATGCGTGCGGATACAGACAGTCATTATGGAAATTTACTTACTATTTGGGATCGCCTGTTTAGATCGCGGGCAAAAAATAACCGGACCGTTGATATGAAAATGGGTGTAGTTGGCCGAAAGGAGAAAAACTTCTTGCAGCTCATTATACGTCCGATTGATGCTCCATAAGTTTTATTGATTGATTTTATGGTTCTTTCAGTAAATTAAGATCGCCGACTGTTTTATGTTAACGGTCGCCGCGGCCTCTCGACCAAGGATTAACAAAATAAAAGAGATCAGGGTCCAGTTCATCGCCAAAACGCGGTGCGATGATGGTCACTGTTGTTCTGTTTTGCTGTGCGTCAATGATGGTCCATTGTTTCAACATCATGGGATCATCCGTAAAAGTCAGGATCATGCTACCAAGCTCAGGCTCATCTGTTTGTTCAAACTGCATACGCAAAATACCGTTGACACGTTCATAGCCAATCAAGTTCAAGCCATCTTTAATGGAAAGATCTTCACTGAGCATAAAGTTGGCCGGTGTTGAGCCTAACGGAATATGCATCACTTGTTTCAGCTGTTTATCAACATGGATAAAGAAAGTGCCATCCGCCACGAGCAGGATCGGAACCGGATCGTCATATTCAAATCGCATACGCCCCGGGCGATGCATATACATATCGCCTTCAAGATAAGATCCATCTGGATTTGCTTGTATGAAACGAGCTTCCATAGTGGTAAGTGCAGAGAAGAATTCTTCCGCCAATTCTAAGGATTGGATAACTTCTGGATCGTTTAGGTCTGGCGTCGTGATTGCTGCAGTTGCAAAATTTGGCAGACCAATTGCAGTTATAAGTGCTGTTGCACTTAGAAGTCTTAGGAAATAACGACGTGTGAAAGATTTACTTTTTAAAAATTCTGTTGATTGAAACAACATTAATAGTTTTCTCCACTATGGTCCGGTAACAATACGTCGCGTTTACCAACATGGTTTGCGCTGGATACCATGCCTTCTTTTTCCATTTGCTCAATGATACGGGCAGCACGGTTATAACCGATCTGTAAATGACGTTGAATAAAGCTGGTGGACGCTTTGCGTTCACGCGCCACAAGCGCAACAGCTTCATCAAATAAAGCATCACCACTATTGGATTTGCCTCCGTCCATACTACCAAGGCCTGTTGTGGCACCACTAACATCTGTATCAAAACCACCACTTGTATCATCTTCATCTGTCACGGCTTCTACATATGCAGGCTGTCCTTGAGATTTTAGATAAGTGCAGACATTTTCAACTTCACTGTCGTCGACAAATGGACCATGGACACGTTTAATACGGCCACCACCTGCCATATGCAACATATCCCCTTTGCCTAACAATTGTTCCGCACCTTGTTCCCCGAGGATCGTGCGACTATCCACTTTGGAGGTCACCATGAAACTAATCCGGGTTGGGAAATTTGCTTTAATAGTACCTGTAATCACGTCTACAGATGGGCGTTGTGTTGCCATAATCAAGTGAATACCCGCTGCACGTGCCATTTGGGCAAGACGTTGGATAGAAGCTTCAATTTCTTTACCTGCCACCAACATTAAATCAGCCATCTCATCCACAATGACCACAATATACGGTAATGGAGAGAGGTCCATCGTATCTTCTTCGAAGATCGGCTCACCCGTTTCCTTATCAAAGCCTGTTTGAATTTGACGTGATATGGTTTCGCCTTTTTGTGCTGCTTCCGTCACCCGTTTATTATAACCATCAATATTACGAACAGATAATTTGGACATGGCGCGATAGCGGTTTTCCATTTCACGCACGGCCCATTTCAGCGCCACAACAGCTTTTTTCGGATCGGTCACTACAGGGGAAAGTAAATGTGGAATATCGTCATAAACGGACAATTCCAGCATCTTTGGATCCACCATGATAAACTTACATTTTTCAGGCGTAAACTTATAAAGCAATGATAGGATAATTGCATTCAAACCAACGGATTTACCAGAACCCGTAGTCCCTGCAATCAATAAGTGAGGCATGGTCGCAAGGTCTGCGATTTCAGGTCCACCGCCAATATCTTTACCAAGAACGATCGGTAATTTTGCTTTGTTGCTGTCAAAAGTATCAGATGCCAATAATTCACGAAGATGAACCATCTCACGATCAGAATTTGGCATTTCAATACCGATTACACTGCGGCCCGGAACCGTGGCAATACGCACGGATATAGCGGACATGGAGCGTGCGATATCATCGGCCAAGCCAATAACACGGCTGGTTTTTGTACCCGGTGCAGGTTCTAACTCATAAAGGGTGACAACAGGCCCAGGACGAACTTTGACGATCTCACCTTTAACCCCAAAATCATCGAGAACGGTTTCCAGCATACGTGCATTTTCTTCAAGGCCTGCTTTATTTTGTTCTTTTGCCTGATGCTGGCCTGAATAGTCGTCCAGTAAATTAAGCGGTGGCATTTGAAAGTCATCACCGTCATTTGGCGGTAAGTCCAAAGCGATTTGTCGTTCTGCCACGGCCTTTTTGCTTGGTTTTGGCTGTTCAACTGGTGTTTCGACACGATCGTCACGTTTAGGCACTGGAATAGGGGCGGGTTCTACTTTGTCGCGACGCACCGGCGCTTTGGCAAAGGTCGGTTCGATTTTTTCCCCTTTTACACGGGATAGCGTTTCTGTGGCTGCCTCTTGGAGATTGTCTTTTAAGTCGCCCGCATTTCGAATGCCGTCGGTAACTTTTTTGCTCATTTGTCCAATGCCACGGGCAGTTGCCAGCCATTCGCTCGGCTGAATACCCATAATATAGAATAATAAACCAATGGCGATGATACCAAAGCCAAGGGCAAACCATAGGCTATCCACCATAGGCAGAAGCTTCGTGAATAAACTTAACAGTAATTGGCCGGTAAAGCCGCCAAGGCCTGCAGAAATAGGCCATTCGCTTGGCGCTGGAATGGCTGCGAAACTTAAAGAGCTGAAGAGTAAAAGGAGGGGTAATAAACTCAAGCGGGCCCAGAAATGATGAACGGCTTGATCCCAGAAAACGCGCCAACCCCAGCCAAAAATCACAGGAACCAGAGCTGCACATGCCAAGCCTAAGGCTTGTAAACAAACATCGGACATGTAGGCACCCACTATTCCCAACATATTGGTTGGGGTATCTGGGGTGGCATGATTGAAATTTGGATCTGCGGCGTTATAGCTACCTAATGCAAGGGCATAGGCAAGGGAAAGTGCCATAAAAACAAGGCCGCCAAATTTAATCATACGTCGATTGATGATCTCTGCAACGCCATCAGGCAGAAAACGTATTTTCTGTTTTTGCGCTTGAGCCATGCGCTTTTAACCTCTTTGTTCCAACATCGTGGATCGAATAAGTATAACTGCCAAAAAAGCAGAACCTCCCATTTTACAGTGATTCCGCCATAAAATGGAAATAAAAGCTTTCAGCAGCTTCTTGGTGATAGATAAGAATTATGTCAGAAATTAGGTTAAACTGCGTCGGACTCTGGTGCAAATCTCTTTCACGGTTTTTTCATCATGCACTAAGGCCAGACGAACATAATCATCCCCCGGAGATTTTCCGCTTTTATCATCTGCACGGCACATATAGCGGCCCGGCATGACTTTAATACCTTCGTCCTGCCAAAGTTTAGTGGCGGCCTCTTCACCACTTAATCCATGTTTTGCAGTGTTAAACCAGACGAAAAAGGCCGCATCAGGGCTACGATAACCTGATAAATTTCCTAATTCTTCATCGGCAATGGAAATTAATCGACGATACAGGTCACGATTTTCTGCCACATGGGCATCATCTTTCCAAAGTTCGGTTGCAGCAGCAAGTAAGGGGCCGGGCACTTGCGCGCCGCCATAACCCCGTAACATGTTTAAATCCTGCAATAATTTAGCTTCGCCAATGACCATGCCACATCGTAATCCCGGCGCGCTGGACCGTTTAGACAGGCTATTGAAAACAAGCAGATTATCTAAGCTATCACCCAATGCTTTCGCAGCATCCAAACCGCCTGCAGGGGGCTCGTCAGTCCAGATTTCAGAATAACATTCATCGACTGCCAAGATAAAATCATACTTGCGGGCGGCTTCAAGCATGGCTTTGAGACGATCTAGACTTGCAACAGTACCAACCGGATTTCCCGGGGTACAAAGATATACCAAGGCAGTACGTCTTAGCGTTTCTTCAGGCAAAGATTCAAAATCGGGAATAAAATGATTATCTTCGATCGCATCAACCATTACCGCTTCTGCATGCCCCATCAAGGCTGCGCCAAAATAGACGTGATAAAGTGGGTTAGGCAGGCAGATGATCGGTTGTTCGTTGTTGCTCAATTGAGCACGTTTGCGATCTGCTGCATAAAGCCCTGCTTGGAAAAGGGCTTCGCGTGTTCCATTGACCGGGATGACATTGCTTTCAGGATCAAGAAAGCTTTCAGGTAAGTTATAGCGTTTGATGGCCCAATCTGTGGCAGCTTGACGAAATCCAACAGTACCTTTGATGGGTGGGTATTTGGACCAAAGATGGCTGTTTTTTGCTACTGTATCTGCAAGTAGTTTAGGTGGATTACCTTGCGGTTCCCCGATATGGGTGAGCAATACATCTTGATCCGGCTTGATATGACCAAGTAATTTATTCAGACGATTATAGGGGTAGTCGTATAATTGTTCGACAAGAGAAGTGTTACTTTGATCGGACATATCTTAATCCAGTTTATTAGATGAATACTTTTAGTTTTGAGGCTTATCACAAGCCTCAACCTAGGAAAAGATAGGAATTGTATGGACGCAATCCTGTTATTCTTCTCCTAATTCCATTTTTTGTAAATTGCGTTGCGCCATATCAGCTGCAGGTCGACCATCATGATATTCAATCAGTTTTAACCAATCTGTTCTTGCGGCTTCTTTGTTATTTTGTAAGCGATAAACAATGCCGCGTTCTAATAATGCTTCGGGATTGGTGGGTTCTAAGGCCAGAACGCGATTTAGATCAATCAGCGCAAGATCGAATTTTTCCTCAATACGATAGGCGGACCCACGATAGGTTAGCGCTTCCAGATTATCTGTTTCAAGTTTTAACGCATCGCTGAGGTCTTTAATGGTCTCCTCTCCCTTTCCCAATTCCATTTGGGTGAGGGCACGATCAATCAATAACGTGATATTTTCAGGATGTAGTTTTAAGGCTGCGGTTTGAACCTCTAGTGCATTTCCGTAATCTTCAACCGTATATAGCGCTAACCCAGCTTGCCCTAAAATATCTGCAACAATTTGCGGTGAAACTGTTTCAGGCATGTCTTTAGCGAGTTGCTGTAGGCGTTCTGCTGCCTCTTGATAATGTTCCAGATTAAATAAGGCAATTGAGGCGCAATGGCGGGCGGGTAATCCTCCACCTTCATCTTCCCAGGAAAGCGCGGTTTCAAAAGCTCGTTCCGCATCTTTATGGGCCAAAATGATGCAGCCGCGATAGGATTGGTTATGGGTGAAATCTACATCGGTGGTTTCTGCGTAAGCTGAGGTGAAATTCGTCGCCAGTAAGAAAGATGCGATAATCGAAACTCGGCTAAGAATTCCGCTAGATTTATCGGAAATCAGTGAATAAGCTCTGGCAAATAACATTCGGCAATCCTGCTGCTTAATTAATACTTCGATGGAAATTACAGACATGACAGAAACAAACAAGCATCTTTTTGTCTTTGGCCTTGGATATAGTGCGACTTTTCTGGCGCGCAAGCTTTTGGCGAAAGGATGGAAAGTTTCTGGAACAGTAAGACATCCTGAAGACGCGGCTGAACTAAAAGAGTTGGGCATCCCTTTATATGCATTTGATGGTGAAACAGCCTTAGATGGCTTCGATGATATCTTGAAATCTGTCACACATGTTATGAGCTCTGTCCCGCCCAAAGGGGAGGATGTTGATATCGTCCTAAAATGGCATTTTCAGGACTTGGCCGCCGCCACACATCTTGAATGGGTGGGCTACCTCTCAACGACGGGTGTTTATGGTGATCGTGATGGCGGTTGGGTAGATGAAGAATCTGAACAATTACCAACTGGCCCACGTGGACAAAAACGTGTGGATGGCGAAGCGGCTTGGTTTAAATTATGGACCGACTATCAAATCCCGACCCATACCTATCGTTTGGCAGGTATCTATGGCCCCGGCCGCAATGCATTGGAAACCGTGAAACAAGGGCGTGGTCGACGTATTAATAAACCGGGTCAGGTATTCAGTCGCATCCATATCGAAGACATTGCTCAGATTTTAGAAGCTTCCATGGTGAAGCCGAATGGAGGACAAGCTTATAATGCATGTGATGATAATCCTGCACCGCCTGAGGAAGTGATTGCCTATGCATGTGACTTGCTTGGGGTTGATAAACCAGTGTTAATTGATTTTGAAATAGCGGATTTAAGCCCGATGGCCCGTAGTTTTTATCGTGATAACAAACGTGTTTCAAATCAACGTATCAAAGAGGAGCTTGGCGTCAAACTCCTCTGGCCTGATTATCGTGATGCGTTAAAGGCTATGTTGTAACCTTTGAAGCAATTTCTAAAACGCGTTTTCCAAGACGTTTTAATTCATCTGGACTAGACAGGCGATGATCGCCACCTTTCACCATTTCGATGGTAATGTCAGTTGAGGTCAGACACTCAGCCACTTTAAATGGATGATCATTTGGCACAACTTCATCTTCCAAGCCGTGGATGATATGAACAGGACCATTAAATTCAATAGAGCCATCTAATAAATTATGCGATTTTGACTCTTCGATAAATTTCATGGAAATAGGATAAGATTCTTCCCCTTCAAATTCAGAAGGTCGATACCAGACACCTTTGGTTTTTAGGTCTTGTTTTGCTTGATCGACAAGTTCAGGCCACATCAGTTTGGTTGGAAAATCGGGCGCTGGCGCAATAAGAACCAAGCCTTTGATCTGTTCAGGTCTTGCGCGAGTTAGTAACATGCTCATCCAGCCACCCATGGAAGATCCAACTAAAATTAGCGGGTCAGTGGTTACTTGATCTATAATTGCGAGTGCATCTTGAAACCAATCTCCAATGGTCCCATCTGCAAAATCACCAGAAGAAATACCATGGCCTTGGTAATCAAATCGACAGTAATCCAGTTTATTTTTGGCGCAGAAATCCTTCAAGAAAAGGGCTTTGCTGCCTTCCATATTGGATTTGAAGCCACCGCAAAAAACAATGGTTGGTGTGTTCATATCCTTACTTTCCTTGAAAGCATGGAAAAAATATGCGATTTGAGCCTCTCCCAAATCGGTATTTCTGGTTAGAAATGAGGCTGCTTTAGTATTTTCTTTAGTCATTCTGATGATTTACCACTGGTGAAAATGTGAACTTCCCCATAAAATAGTGTCGATCTATGGATGGGGGTGGGTCAGGATGGACCAAGAATATCCATTGGTTCTTCTATAGGAAAGAGATTAAATTGACCACGGATGTTAAAAAACAACAGGGTGAGAAACCTGTGATCCTGCAAGTATTGCCTGCGCTTCATACAGGGGGCGTGGAACGTGGTAGCGTGGATGTGGCTGCTGCAACTCAGTCAGCAGAGTTTAGATCTGTTGTAACTTCTGCTGGTGGGCCAATGGTACATCAGGTAGAGCGTGTCGGGGCAAAGCATGTCACTTTGCCTTTGGATAGCAAGAACCCTATTACAATTTTTAAAAATATCAAACGTCTTGAAAAAGTGATTAAGCGGGAAAATGTCTCTGTTGTTCATGCGCGTAGTCGTGCGCCTGCTTGGAGTGCCTATTTCGCTTGTCGTCGTTTAGGTGTGCCTTTCATGACAACCTTCCATGGTACTTATAATTTCGATGGTCCGATTAAGAAGTTCTATAATTCTGTGATGCAGAAGGGTGATAAGGTTATCGCCATTAGCGAATTTATCGTTGATCATATGATGGAGAATTATAAAACTCCTTGGTCAAAAATACGCCTTGTAAGACGTGGTATGGATTTAGATGTTTTTAATCCTGAAAAAGTACCTGCGTCTCGTGTGGTGAAGCTGGCAACAGAATGGCGCTTACCTGATGGGGTGCCAGTGGTGATGTTATCTGGCCGTTTAACGCGCTGGAAAGGACAAATCTTGTTGCTGAAAGCGCTGGGTAAGCTGGATATGAATGTGCGTTGCCTGCTTGTCGGTTCAGGACGCCCTGAATATCAAAGCGAAGTTGAGGCGCTGGCAAAAGAACTTTCTATTGACGACCGTGTGCATGTGGTTGGGGAATGCCGTGATATGGCTGCGGCTTATAAGTTAGCAGATGTGGTGGTGTCTGCCTCTACGGACCCGGAAGCCTTTGGGCGTGTGGCCGTTGAAGGACAGGCTATGGGGCGTCCTGTCGTGGCGCCAAAACATGGTGGGGCAGTTGAGCAAATTGAACATGGTGTGACCGGATGGTTATTTAAGCCCGGTGATCCGGATGATTTAGCCCGTATGTTGAAAAAAGCGTTGTCTCTTGATGAAGCTCAACGACAAGAGTTTCATGATCGTGCGATTAAAAGCGTGCATGAAAATTTCACTAATGAGAAAATGTTGCGTCGTACATTGAATGTATATCGCGAAATTCTTGATCTACCCTTAGAGAAAAAGTCAGATACAACTTCAACTGAGCCAAAACCACAAAAGGCCTCTGCGAAGAAAGTAGCGGCTAAAAAGTCTGCGACGAAAAAGGCTGCTTCCAAGAAGGCAGCTGTAAAGAAAACAGCAACAAAGAAGACGAAGGCAAAATCGGCCAAAGCGAAGACCAAGGCAGCTAAGGTGAAATCTTCAAAAGCAAAAGCAGCACAACCAAAAGCAAAGTAACAATCCGAAGATGACTTCAGAAAATATCCTGATAATCAAACTCAGCGCCTTAGGTGATTTTGTACAAGCTTTGGGCCCGATGCAGGCCATTCGTCGTCACCACCCAGATGCCAAATTGACATTGCTTACGACGAAACCTTTTGTGGATATCGCTGAACGTAGTGGTTGGTTTCAGGAAGTTATCGTAGATAAACGACCAAAATTGCTTAATATAAAGGCAATGTTGCAACTTCGTAATAAGTTGCGTGCAGGTAAGTTTGCACGCGTATATGATCTGCAAACATCTGACCGATCCAGTTCCTATTATCGATTAATGGGAAATCCAAAACCTGAATGGTCTGGTATTGCAAAAGGGTCTAGTCATCCGCATGCAAATCCAAATCGGGATTTTATGCATACGGTGGACCGTCAAGCAGAACAATTATCCATGGCAGGCATCACTGATGTGCCCTTCCCCGATGTGAGCTGGATGGAGGCTGACCCGTCTAAATTCGGATTGCCTGAAAATTATGCGTTGCTCATTCCGGGTGGGGCGCCACATCGTCCGGATAAACGCTGGCCGGGATCAAGTTATGGGCAATTGGCGGCGAGATTGGTTCAAGAAGGTATCACACCTGTGGTGTTGGGAACTAAGGCAGAAGAAAAAGAGGCGCAGGAAATTCAGGCAGAATGCCCGGAAACTATAAGTTTACTTGGTAAAACCACATTGTTTGAAATTGCCGCCTTGGCCCGAAAAGCGCGTTTTTCTGTGGGCAATGATACGGGTCCAACCCATTTGGCAGCGATTGCCGGAGCGCCGACTTTGGCCTTATTTTCCCATGCTAGTAATCCGGATTTATGTGGTCAACGTGGACCAGAAGTCGAAATTTTACGGGTGCCGGATTTAAGTAATCTTCCTGTGCCGGATGTGTTTGGGAAGTTGCGTTCTATCGCACATTTGTCACAACCAGAAACATAATCACCCGATTTCGATTAAATATCCGCAAAAACAGGTGTTTTTCCCCCGCTTTTACTTGCGGTTCAAAGCCGTTTCCAGTATGAACCACACACGGTAAATCTAAAATTGTTTGGATTTCACCGCACGAAAATTTCTAAATACAAACATAAAGGACATATGATCATGGTTGCGATAACGCTTCCGGACGGCTCCAAGCGAGATTTTGAAGGGGCAGTTACTGGTTTACAAGTAGCTGAATCCATTAGTAAATCTCTTGCGAAAGCAGTCGTCCTTGCAAAGGTAGATGGTGAAGACTGGGATTTAAATCGTCCGATCACTACCGACGCAACAGTGTCCTTGGTTAAAAAAGATGATGAAGAAGCCTTGGATCTGTTGCGCCACGATGGGGCCCATGTTTTAGCACAGGCAGTACAGGAGTTATTCCCAGGCACACAAATCACCTTTGGTCCGTCTACAGATGATGGTTTCTATTATGATTTCCATCGTGAAGAGCCATTTTCGACAGATGATTTTGCGGCGATTGAAAAACAAATGCGCAAAATTGTTGAGCGCAATGATGAAATCGTGCGCGAAGTTTGGTCTCGTGAAGATGTGCATAAATATTTCACTGAAAATGGTGAAACATTTAAGGCGGAATGGGTTCTGGAATTACCAGAAGACCAAGACATCACCATGTATCGTCAAGGTGATCAATGGGTCGATCTTTGCCGTGGTCCGCATTTGCCATCCACAGGGCGTTTAGGTACGTCTTTCAAATTGATGAAATTGGCGGGTGCCTATTGGCGCGGTGATGCCAATAACCCGCAATTGCAACGTATCTACGGTACAGTTTGGCGCAATGATAAAGAACTGAAAGCCTATCTGACACGTTTGGAAGAAGCTGAAAAACGCGACCATCGTAAAATTGGTCGTGAAATGGGTCTTTTCCATATTCAGGAAGAAGCTGTTGGCGCGATTTTCTGGCATCCAAAAGGTTGGAAACTGTATTCAACGCTTGAAGATTATATGCGTAAGCGGATAACCGTAGCCGATTATGTGGAGGTTAGAACACCTCAATTGGTGGATCGTAAGCTTTGGGAAATGTCTGGTCACTGGGATAAGTTTCATGAGCATATGTTCATTGCCGAAGTGGATGAAGTTGATTCAGCTGCGGCTGAAGACTCAAAACGTATGTTGGCGTTAAAGCCGATGAACTGCCCGGGCCATGTTCAAATTTTCCGTCAAGGCATTCGATCTTATAAAGATTTGCCAATGCGTATGGCGGAATTCGGTGCATGTCATCGGTATGAGCCACGTGGCGCATTGCATGGCATTATGCGTGTGCGTGCCTTCACACAGGATGATGGTCATATCTTCTGTACCGAAGATCAGATTGTTTCAGAAACCAAAGTATTCATCGATCTGTTAAAGTCTGTCTATAAAGATTTAGGCTTTACAGAAATCGCGGTGAAATTTTCTGACCGTCCTGAAAAACGTGCAGGCACAGATGAGATTTGGGACAAATCCGAAGCAGCGTTGAAAGAAGCAACCGAAGCAGCAGGCCTGTCTTATACATTGAACCCGGGTGAAGGGGCTTTCTATGGTCCGAAACTTGAATTCGTATTGCGGGATGCCATTGGTCGTGACTGGCAATGTGGTACCTTGCAAGCAGATTTCGTATTGCCGGAACGTCTGGATGCGGCTTATGTAGGTGAAGATGGTGAAAAACATCGTCCTGTGATGCTGCATCGTGCGATCCTTGGATCGTTTGAGCGTTTCATCGGTATCTTGATCGAACAATATGCAGGCAAATTCCCTGTATGGTTGGCGCCAACACAGGCGGTTGTGGCAACCATCACATCTGTTGCAGATGATTATGCAGAGGAAGTAACCAACGCATTGAAAGCGGCAGGCGTGCGTGTTGAATGCGATCTGCGCAACGAAAAAATTAACTTCAAAGTGCGCGATCATTCTGTGAAGAAAGTACCATTGATTTTGGTTGTTGGTGCACGCGAAGCCGAAGAAAAAACTGTGGCGATCCGTCGTTTGGGCGGTAAGGCACAAGAAGTGATGTCACTGGATGCGGCAATTGAATTGCTAAAATCCGAAGCTGCTTTACCAAGTGGTGAGTGATAACGCATAAAAATTAAGGGATTTCATGCCAAAAGGCCTGAAATCCCTTGAAAGCGACAGATAGCTTTGTTTTAATGCGAGCTATCGAATTTGGAAAAACTGGTCAGGTGGTCTTCAAAAGGAAGGCCCAAGGAGGAAAGCATACGCCGTCCACGTAACGCACAAATGCCGGAAAAGTCCGGACCTCGTGCAAATGAATCTATTGAGGCAGCCGAAGTGCGTCTTATTGATGAAACTGGGGAAAATGTTGGAGTTGTAAAAACTCGTGACGCTGTTCAACGCGCAGCACAAGCTGGTCTAGACTTGGTGGAAATTTCACCAGGTGCGAAACCGCCTGTGGCTAAGATCATGGATCTTGGTAAGTATAAATACGAGCTGCAAAAGAAACAGAATGAAGCCCGTAAAAAACAAAAAACCATCGAAGTGAAGGAACTTAAATTCCGTCCAAATATTGATGAGCATGATTATCAGGTAAAAATGAAAAACATGCATAAATTCATCGATGCGGGCGATAAAGTGAAAGTAACTCTTCGTTTCCGTGGACGTGAAATGGCGCATCAGGAATTGGGTATGGAAGTCCTTAACCGTGTTCGCGAAGAAATGGGCGACAAGGTGAAAGTGGAAGCCAAACCAAATATGGAAGGCCGTCAAATGGTGATGGTGCTTGCCCCTGAGGCTAGTAAGTAAGGCATACCCTTGCTTTGGTTTATTGAATAAATCTTCGATAGGCTGATAGAATTAAAGAAGCCGTGTTGGACAACCAGCACGGTTTTTTGTTTAGTCATACTCAATCGGGGTGATCCAGCTGGCGTCTTGATGTTTTTGCCAATAGAGGTCTTTGATTTTTGAGAAGACGGGACCAGCCGCACCATTTTGCAAGATGGTGTCATCTATTTTTGAGATAAATTGTGGACCGCCTGCGGTGGAGGAAAGGAAGATTTCATCGGCTTTCAGGAAATCTGCTTTCGGGAGAGCTTGGATTTGGCAAGGAAGATTGAGTTCTTTACAGAGGTCGATCACAGTTTGGCGGGTGATGCCTTCTAACACACCGGAAGACGGGGTGTAAACCACGCCATCTTTCACGGCAAAGATATTAAAGCCCGGGCCTTCGGTGACATTGCCATCATGATCCACAAGTAAGGTATTTTCTGCGCCCCTGTCATAAGCTTCAAACAGGCCCGCGATCAAATCCAGCCAATGGTAATTTTTAATGGTGGGGTCCACTGATTGCGGGGCAATGCGCACCACATCACTGATGGCGATATGAAGGCCGCGCTTTTGTTGATCTTTATTGGCGATAGAGCCCAAAGGAATGGCAAAACAAATCAGACGATTATCTGAATCTCTTGGATCGCGGCTAAAGGTGGGGGAAGAACCACGGGTACAAATCATCTCCACATAAGCATTTTGAAGGCCGGATAAACCTACACAATTATGCAGGATATCCTCTAGTTCTGTACGTTCCACAGGTAAAGTCATGCGTAATTTTTCAACACTGTTGAGGAAGCGGTCCACATATTTATCAAGACGGAAAAAAGCGCCTTCCCATGCGTGGACCACATCATAAGTGGCGTCAGAGCGCAAAAACCCCCAATCCAGAACAGATATTTTGGCTTCATTCATCGGGATATATTGGCCATCCATATAGGCCACACCTTTTGGATAGGGGCGTGGATCTTGATAGTGGTGTTGCAAAACGGGTTTTGTCATTTGCCAATCTTCCCTGAATTTGTATATGGTCAGTTTGTAGCCTAAAGAGTGACATGTTTTGTCTGGGATTTCTGCCCTAAATTTCTGAAATTGTGAGGCAAATTACCCAAATCTAGTCGATGGATGAGATGACAGTTAATTTAAAAGACTTAGATAATCTGGATCGTAAGCTGTTAAACCTGTTGCAAAAAGACAGTCGTTTATCCGCAGAAGCGCTCGCTATGGCGCTGAACAGTTCCCGATCTTCTATCCAGCGACGTCTCAAAAATCTCCGTGAAAGCGGGGTGATTGCACAAGAAACGGTTATTCTTTCCCAAGATGTGATGCGAGAAAAGATTAGCGGATTATTGGAAATACGTCTTGAAAAAGTGACACAGGATATACTGGATGAGTTTCGGGCCAGCATGTTACGTCATGATGAGATACAGCAATGTTATTATGTGACGGGCACGGCGGATTTTGTTGCCTTGGTCGTGGCTGAAAACATGACCCATTACGAAGATTTTACCCGTCAGATTTTCACAGAAAATAAAAATATAAAACGTTATAATTCCAACATCATTGCCGATACGATCAAGGCAGGCTTATATGTGCCACTGAAAGAGGAGGAGGAAAAATGAAGATGATTTGTCGTTTATTTATTTTTCTTGCTGCCTCTTTGTTGGGGTTAAATCATTCTATTTCTTTGGCAGATGATTATGATCCCCTCACCTTCACACCACGTGGGGATACCTTGATTGTGGAAGGGGTTATTGATGATCGGGCTATTGAATCCTTTATCGTGGCGATTAATGAAAATCCCAATGTGAACTCCTTAACCTTAAAATATGTCCCAGGGTCAGTGGATGACGATTATAACCTGATCTTGTCGCGTGTGGTGCGGTCTATGGGGTTGGGCACCATTATTCCCGAAGGGGGGATGGTTGCTTCTGGTGGAACAGATTTGTTTTTAGCTGGTGTATGGCGGAAAGTCTCCACCAATGCCTGTATCGGGGTACATTCTTGGGATTATGAAGAAGACGGACATATTATACAGGCGACGGATTTCCCAAAAAATGATCCCGTCCATCAAATGTATCTAAGATATTTTCGCGATATGGGCATTCCGCCAGCCTTTTATTGGTATACATTAGATGCTGCCCCCGCCGCCGATATGCATTGGATGCATAAGTCTGAATTGAAGAAATTCAATATGGTGACGGGGCGTGATGCCCTTCCAAATCTAGGCAAAGATTACTATTGTGACCAATTATAATTATTCATCTTCGGCTTTATTCCAGTCAAATCTAACGCGGACTACGCCATGGTCGGATTTGACCTTATCTTTGCCATGATCGTCTGTGTGGTCATTTAAAATACGCATATCCCGAAAGGACCAGAAACGGCTGTTGGAATAATCATAAAATTCTTCGGAAGCCAAAACATGATCAATGACTTCGGGTATATTTTTATATTCATGGCTGTAATAGGTATCTTTTAGGCTGCGCAATTGTTGAAGATTGATGGCAGGAAAAAGGCCGGCGTCGTTTCTGTTGTTACTTGCCGCAGCGGTGCTATCTGCATACCAACGGAAATCTGGCTGGTTTGATAAGATCGCCAAGGTGTTGGAAAATTGACCGTCATTTAAATCCCCAAGAACGATAACCGGGGTATTCGTGTCTTTCATGATTTTATTTAAAATGATCCGTAAGGCGGTGGCCTCCGCCGTTCTTCGAATGGTGGAAAGACCTGCGCCTAATGCGTCTCTATGAGACTTAAAGTCAATTGTGGGGTGATGATATTCTTCTCTATCCAGTCGCGATCCGCGTTTGGATTTGAAATGGGCACAGAATACATGAAAATTGGGAACGTCGTCTCGATCCGCGTTTTTTAAAATAACTTCCAATGGAGATCGGGAGAATTTCTTAATATCCACATGGATTTCTTCATCCTCATGGGCGCTATCCAAATCTTCATCTTCTGTTTCATCCACAAGATCAGGGTTATTCTGCAATTCCTGTAAGGATCGATCCCGTTTGTTGAGAAGAAGTTCTTCTGGAAATTCCTTATGCCGTTTCCAATTTTCAACTTGCCAAGGCTTTCGGACCGCCATTGCGACAGCTATACCGTCCCAGCTTGGTAAATCTGCACCAGCGTCAGAATCTTTGATAAAGACCAGTGTATAATCATTTGATAAATTGGCCTTTTCAAATACATCAACAAGGCATTGTGCGGACCATAATTCTTGAAAACCGATGATGTCAGCATCCAATTGTTTGATCATATTGGCTGTCCAAGTCAATTTTTGATCATAAATTTCAGGGGTATATGGACGTGTGTTCGGATACATGGCCGTATTCGGCAATTGAAGATTGAGCAGATTGAAGCTGGCAACCGTCAAGTCTCGTGAGTTACTCATTTTACTCTCCCATAGTCATAAAAATATCGCAGCATA
>NZ_SMMC01000121.1 GCF_009711445.1 Curvivirga aplysinae
TTAAAAACAATTATTTATATTGCAGCGCAATATATCTATTTTGCTAGTTCAATAGATCGATCGGTCGCGGCTTGAATCGCTTGTGTCATGATTGGTTGAAGGCCGTTTTCTTCATTCATAAGCACGGCAAGGGCTTCGGCTGTTGTACCGCCTGGGCTTGTTACATTGATACGTAATTGTGAAGGCTCAACTTCCCCCGCTGTGGAAAGGGCCAGTTGTCCGGCACCCGCGACGGTCATTAAGGAAAGACGTGCGGATAAATCTTCTGGTAGGCCAGCTTTAATGCCAGCTTCAGTCATGGTTTCAATCATCCAGAAGACATAAGCAGGACCACCGCCAGACAAAGCAGTTACCGGATCGATCAATGCTTCATCCTCCACATTATATGCTTCGCCAACGGCTTGAAGTAAAGTAAGGCCCATCTTTGACTGCGCGCTTGATACATTCTTATTCGGACAACAAACAGTAATGCCTTGACCGATTGCTGCCGGTGTATTTGGCATGGCGCGGATAATGGCTGCTTCTGTACCTAGATGGCTTTCGAAATATGCAATGGTTTTGCCGGCGGCGACGGAAATGAAAACGGTGTCTGGTTTTGCAAACTTCTTGTAAGCGGCAAGGGCATCGTCCATTTGCTGTGGTTTTACAGCAAGCAAGATAACTTCAGGGTTGAGATCGGCTGGTACGGCTTCGGCAGTGTCATAATAGGTGACATCTGGATGTTTGGCGAAATCTTCATTCTGATAGGGATCAACGATAGTAACACCAGCAGCGGCTATCCCGCTTTTAAGCCAACCTTCTAACATCGCACCGCCCATTTTTCCGCAGCCCATTAGGAGAAGAGGTCGCTTTAATTGTAGACTCATTAGAGTATCCTTTCAGATGTAAAGAAGGGGAGGCGCATTTCGCTAATTTGATTTCATAGGGATAATAATTTTTGCAAGAATTTCTGTCTAGCATAACTATTTTTTTGGTGCGCAAAAGGGGATTATTTTCTTGAAAAATGCTTTTAAATCACCATTTGATTGATTAATAATTCACGATAAGAAAGCGAATCTAGCCTATTGTATATATACATATGGTTTGGGTTCGCTTATTTTAAATATAAATAAGGTTTTTCTGGGTGGTGACATATGAATAAAGAAGTGATTAGTGGTTTGGTCCTTGTGGCTGCGGCAGGGCTGGCTATTCTGATTTATAATTCTCCCTATGCGGTCCATTACGATGATTTGTTACGTATGCCTGTGACGATCGGTATTGGTGGATTAGTTCTAACCAAATCTTTGCTACATTTTATTAATGATGGCTTGATGGCTTTGTTCTTCATGTATGTAGGGCTTGAGATCAAATATGAATTTGTTAAGGGTAATCTCTCCAAAGTAAGTAACGCAATTTTACCAGCCGGGGCCGCCGTTGGTGGTATGGCTGTGCCAGCTGTGATTTATGCCGTCATTAATATGGGCGATCCAACTGCGTTAAATGGTTGGGCGATTCCTGCGGCAACTGATATTGCCTTTGCCTTGGGAATATTGGCTATTTTAGGTCGTCGTGTACCACCTGCTTTGAAAGTCTTTTTGTTAACCTTGGCGATCTTGGATGATCTCGGTGCGATTATCGTGATCGCGATGTTCTATACAGCAGATCTTTCCTTCGTTTCGATTGGTTTGGCATTTGCGGGACTAGGTGTGTTGGCGGTCTTCAACTTCGCTGGCGTAACACGAATTTCACCATATATGTTGGTTGGTGCCTTTATCTGGTTGGCTGTCCTTAAGTCTGGTGTTCATGCGACTTTGGCGGGTGTGGCAATTGCGATGCTAATACCATTGAAGCGTACAAACCATTATGATGTGCCGCCATTGAAGATTATGGAACATTCTATGTCTCCTTGGGTGATGTTCTTTATTATGCCTGTCTTTGCTTTCGCAAATGCAGGGGTCTCGCTAAAAGGGATTGCGCTTGCTGATTTATTTGCTGCGGTGCCATTAGGGATCGCTGCGGGATTATTCATAGGTAAGCAGATTGGTGTGTTTGGAACTGTATTTGCTTTCACAAAGTTGGGTGTAAGTAGTTTGCCTGCGGGTGTAAGTTACCGCCATATTTATGGGGCGGCTTTATTGGCAGGTATTGGTTTTACCATGAGTTTGTTTATCGGCGCTTTGGCCTTTAGTGACCCAGTTTATGAGGCGCAAGTTCGGATCGGTGTCTTGTCCGGCTCTATCCTGTCCGCGATAGTTGGATATTTTGTGTTGCGGACAACACCTCCTGTTCAAAGCTTTAGTGTGAAAGAAGAATAAGATACTACTTACAATAGGTTGCAAATTGATGGGGAAACTTTTAACAATGGTTTCCCCATTTTTTGTATAACCGAGCACCCGTTAGAGGAATAAGAATGGCGATAAGAGTCTTGATTGTTGATGATCAAAAGATCAATCGAATGCTAAATGAAGCGTTGATAAAGGCGGCTGGTCATGAAGCAATTCAGGCGGAAAGTGGGCGTGAGGCGATATTTAAATTGCGTTCAGAACAAGTGGATATCATCTTAATGGATATAGAAATGCCAGATATGAATGGTGTTGAAGCGACGCAATTAATCCGTAAGACTAAAGTTGTTCCCGATGATCTTCCTATTGTGGCGATTACAGCGAATTCAGAAGAAGATAGAGCAGAATACATTGCTGCTGGTATGCAAGGTTATGTGCAAAAACCAATCAGTGCCGAAAGTTTGGCTGAAGTATTTGCTAAATTTAAATTGGGATAGTCACTTTAAAATCCTTGATAGCTATTGACTTTCATAAGAAATAAAGTATAAACCCCGCCTGTACGTGAGGGATTATGTGTTTCTCACGTCATTTTGTATTGCGCCGCTTGAGGTTTTCCGACATGGGGTCGGATGAGACTAAAGTATTGATCTATTTGGAAGTGTCCCGTTGATCGATCACCGTAAAGCGCGGGTTTAAAAGAGAGCAAAGATATGTTCGCAGTAATTAAAACTGGTGGCAAACAGTATCGCGTTGCAAAAGACGACGTGATCAAAGTTGAAAAACTTGAAGGTGAAGCTGGTTCCGAAATCGTTTTGGATCATGTTTTGTTGGTTGGCGATGCTGACTCCCAAACTGTTGGTGCACCAGTGGTTGAAGGCGCAGCTGTTAAAGCTGAAGTTATCAGCCAAAAGAAAGATGACAAAGTAATCGTATTCAAAAAGAAACGTCGTCATAACTACCGTCGTAAGAAAGGTCATCGTCAAGAGATCACCGTTCTTAAGGTAACAGACATCGTTGCTTCTGGTGCGAAGAAAGCATCTGCCCCTAAAGCGGCAACAAAGAAATCTACAGCTAAAAAAGCAGCTAAAAAAACAGCCGCTAAAAAAGCTGCAGCGAAAAAAGATTAATTCTAGAGGTAAGGAGACCTAAGTCATGGCTCATAAAAAAGCAGGCGGTAGTTCACGTAACGGTCGCGATTCCGAAGGTCGTCGCCTCGGAGTTAAAAAATTCGGTGGTGAAGCAGTAGTTCCTGGTAACATCATCATGCGTCAACGTGGCACAAAAGTGCACCCAGGTGACAATGTTGGTATGGGTAAAGACCACACATTGTTTGCATTGGAAGGCGGTAAAGTACAATTCCGCAAAACACGCAAACGCACATTCGTATCCGTAACACCTCTAGCGGAAGCTGCCGAATAAGGCCTTCCCGTTTACGGATCTGTGAGATTGAGGGGAATGGCCGAGATGCCATTCCCTTTTTTCGTCTGAAAATTGTTCTTTTCATAATCGAACAGTTTGCATAAATACATTGAACAAAGTTTAACACACGGCGGATAAGCCCATGAAATTCCTTGATGAAGCAAAAGTATATATGAAAAGTGGCTGGGGTGGTCCCGGTTCCGTTTCATTCCGACGCGAAAAATATATTGAATTTGGTGGCCCGAATGGTGGCAATGGCGGCCGTGGTGGTGATGTATTTATTGAAGCTGTTCCGGGGTTAAATACCCTGATCGACTATCGCTATAAGCAGCATTTCAAAGCGCGCCGTGGTAATCCGGGTGCAGGTCGCGATATGAATGGTGCCAATGGTGAGTCTGTGACTTTAAAACTACCTGTCGGCACACAAATTCTGTCCGAAGATAAAGAAACCGTCTTGGCGGATTTGACTGAGGTAGGGCAAAAGATTTGCCTCCTTCGTGGTGGTGATGGGGGGCGTGGTAATACAGCCTTTAAAACACCAACAAACCGCGCGCCGAGGAAATCCGAACCGGGTTGGCCGGGACAGGAATTGTGGGTATGGTTGCGTCTTAAATTGATCGCAGATGCAGGTCTCGTTGGTTTGCCAAATGCAGGTAAATCGACTTTCCTTTCCGCGACCAGTAATGCCAAGCCTAAGATTGCTGATTATGAATTCACAACCATCCATCCAAATCTTGGGGTGGTGAATAGCGATGGTAATGAATTCGTGATTGCGGATATCCCCGGACTTATCGAGGGTGCGCATGAAGGCAAGGGAATCGGAACACGTTTTCTTGGTCATATTGAACGTACACGTATCTTACTACATTTGATTGATGGTTCCGCAGAAAAAGTCGTTGAAAGCTATAAGGTAGTCCGTGAAGAGTTGGAAGCTTATGGTGCTGGTCTTGCGGATAAACCGGAAGTGATTGGTATCAATAAAGCGGATGCTTTGATCCCGGAAATTATTGATGAAATGATTGCAGAATTACGTGAAGTCACAGATAGCCCCATCGTGGTCCTTTCCGGTATTTCCGGTGAAGGTGTGGATAAAGCCTTACGTGTTCTTTATTCAGAGATTGATCAATATCGCGTGAAGGAAAAAGAAGAAGCTGAAGCGATATTGGAAGCAGAAGAAAAAGGTGAAGCCTACGACGCAGCGGAAGAAATCGCTAAGCCTTGGTCACCAGTTTAATCCTGTCTATTTGGGGATAGGATTGGGAGAAATTAGACATGTCATTTGACCTGCAAGAGGCAAAACGTGTTGTCATAAAAATTGGGTCTGCCTTATTGGTGGATAATGAGGGACGTATTCGTCAGGAATGGTTGAATGCGTTGGCGGATGATATTGCGCGTCTGCATAAGGCAGGCAAGCAAGTCCTTGTGGTATCATCCGGTTCTATTGCTGTGGGGCGTCGTCATCTTGGGTTGAAAGGCGAAGCACTCAAACTTGAAGAAAAGCAAGCGAGTGCGGCAACAGGTCAAATCCGTTTAGCACATGCTTATCAAGAAGCCTTGCATCGTCATAATATCACCGTGGCACAGATGTTATTGACCCCATCTGATACAGAAGAACGTCGTCGTCATTTGAATGCGCGCGCGACTGCCTTTCAATTATTAAGCCTTGGGGCTGTCCCAATCATTAACGAAAATGACACCGTGGCGACCGAAGAAATCCGTTATGGTGACAATGATCGTTTGGCAGCCCGTGTGGCAACTATGGTGTCAGCTGATGCCTTGGTATTGTTAAGTGATATTGATGGCTTATATACAGCTGACCCTCGTAAAGATAAAAATGCCACCCATATTCCTGTAGTGGAAAAAATTACCGCGGAAATCGATGCTATGGCAGGTGATGCACCCGTTGGGATTTCCACAGGCGGTATGGTGACTAAACTATTGGCGGCAAAGCTAGCAGTTCAAGGTGGATGTGCCATGGTGATCGCACAAGGGGCTAAGTTGAATCCGGTGGGCAGCATCCTTGATGGTGGCCTATGTACTTGGTTTTTATCAGCAGTGAAGCCACGTGCCGCACGTAAGAAATGGATTGCAGGTAGTTTGACACCAGCTGGCAGTGTGACTGTGGATGATGGGGCTGTGAATGCTTTAAACGCAGGTAAAAGTTTATTACCGGCAGGTGTGATTGGCGTGGACGGTCATTTTGATCGTGGCGATTCCATTTTGGTGAAAAATTTAAATGGAGAACGTTTGGGCGTTGGTCTTTCAGCGTTTTCCAGTGATGATACAAAAGAAATTCTTGGCCTTCACAGTGATGAAGTAAAAGAAAAACTGGGTATTGATCGTAAGGTGGAAGTTATTCACCGTGACGATCTGGCCTTAGAAGCGTAATTTTGGATTAACTTAACTTCGGGAGAGAAGACTATGTCTATGGCAGAAGATATGAACATGGATGTAAATGCACTATTAGTCGACATGGGTAAAAAAGCCCGTGCGGCATCTCATGCATTGGGTCTTGCAAGCCCCGAACAGAAAAACCAAGCCTTACAGGCTGCGGCAGATGCGTTACGCGCACGCCAAGATGAAATAATCGAAGCCAATAAAAAAGATTTGGCTTTTGGTCGTGAAAAAGGTCTTTCAGATGCGATGATGGATCGTTTGATGCTGGACGCAGATCGTATCGAAGGCATGGCGGCTGGCTTGGAAGCAATTACTACATTGAAAGATCCTGTCGGGGAAGTGATGGATGAATGGGATCGTCCAAATGGATTGAAGATTTCACGTGTGCGCACGCCACTTGGTGTGATTGGTGTGATTTATGAATCTCGCCCAAATGTGACCGCGGATGCAGGTGCGCTTTGCTTGAAATCTGGCAATGCTGCCATCTTGCGT
This sequence comes from Curvivirga aplysinae, assembly GCF_009711445.1. Taxonomy (GTDB): domain Bacteria; phylum Pseudomonadota; class Alphaproteobacteria; order UBA8366; family Aestuariispiraceae; genus Curvivirga; species Curvivirga aplysinae. The sequence goes on from NZ_SMMC01000121.1 coordinate 6,570, forward strand.
GGCGGGTCTGAAAGCTTGAATAGTGCAGGTGTGATTGCGGATTGTATTCGTTCTGGGTTGAAAGAGGCAGACCTACCAGAAGATTCTGTACAGATGATACCGACCCGTGATCGTGCGGCGGTGGATGCGTTGCTATCCTTAAGTGATTATGTGGATGTGATTGTCCCACGTGGTGGCCGCGGATTGATTGAGCGAGTTCAGAATAATGCGCGTATGCCAGTATTCTCACATCTAGATGGTATTTGTCATATCTATCTTGATAAGGATGCAGATGCACAAAAAGCATTGGATATCACTTTGAATGCGAAAATGCGTCGTACGGGTATCTGCGGATCAGCAGAAACTTTATTGGTGAATAAGGACGTTGCAGCGGATATTTTGCCAGCCATTCTTGATGGTCTAAACGATCTAAACTGTGAAATCCGTGGGGATGAGGCAGTTCAAACCATGGCATCTTACGTAAAAGAGGTGGCTGAAGAAGATTGGTATACAGAATATCTGGATGCGATCATTTCTGTGAAAATGGTTGAAGATGTGCAGGCAGCGATTGATCATATCAATCACTATAGTTCTCACCATACAGAAAGCATTATCACCGAAGATACGGATGTAGCAGAGAAATTCCTGCGCGAAGTTGATTCTGCGATTGTGATGCAAAATGCGTCTACGCAATTCGCTGATGGTGGTGAATTTGGAATGGGCGCAGAAATTGGCATTTCTACAGGCCGTATGCATGCCCGTGGCCCCGTTGGTGCGGAACAGCTCACCAGTTTTAAATATCAAGTGCGTGGTACGGGACAAACCCGTCCATAGTTTTATGTTTTTAGGAAAGGAAATTTCCATGTCTGACTATGAATGGTGGCAAGAACGCTGTGATGGCATGGGAATTTCCCAGTCCTTAAAAGTGAAATTGTTACATCGCGAACAAAGCCCATTTCAATTGGTTGAAATTTATGACCATGAGGATTTTGGTCGTTTATTGGTATTGGATGGTTATATTCAAGCCAGTCAAGCAGATGAGTTTATTTATCATGAAATGGGCATGCATGTGCCCTTGCTTGGTCGCGAACGTAAAGATGCGAATGTCTTGATCATTGGTGGGGGTGATGGCGGTAATTTACGCGAAGCCTTGGTGCATGATTTCGTAAAGTCTGTAACCATGGTTGAAATTGATGAACGTGTTATTCGCCTTTCCGAAGAATATCTTGGTGTGAATGGGGATTATAATGATCCGCGTGTGAATTTGGTAATTGATGATGCAAAGAAATTTGTATCAAATGCCAAGGAACGTGATGAGAAATTTGATGTCATTATCCTTGATTTGACTGAGCCTGTTGGTCCTTCCGCTGTTTTATTTACTGAAGCTTTCTTTACCGATTTAGTCGAAATCGTCTCTGATACAGGCGTCGTTGTAGACAGTGATAGTGTATTCTTAACGCTGCATGGTGGTGGTTTCTTACAAGAGCAATCTGGCGATGGTGAGAATTTAGTAAGTGTCATGCTGAAAACACGTTTATTGCCACATATGGAAGCCTATCGTGCAAATGTACCTCTTTATCCCGGTGGGGATTTTGGTTTTTATCTTTATAGCAAGGATGGGGTCAGCTTACGTCACCCTGTGATGGATCATCAAGGTAAGCATTATGACGCGGATGTTCATCAAGCTTCATTTGCTTTGCCGAAATGGCAACGTGATTGGTTGGATAGATAGGATTAAGCAGGATTTAGTGAAACTTGGATTCAAGTTTTTTTATCTGCTTGTGAAATTTGCCGTCCATTAGAAGTTCGTTTAAAGACGCATTTAACTTAGGCAATATATCAGAATTGTTTTTATGTAAAACATGATGATATTCTTGTGTGGAGATTGGAATTGTCTCAATTTCAAAATCTGTGGGAATAGTATCTGCATATGAAGCATATATCACCGGTGGGATTGCGATAATGTCAAATCTCTCGCGAATGAATGCGTTAAATATATGGGGGAAGGATTCACCATGTATGGCTTTTGCCTTAAGCGTATCAATATCTCTTTTGATGTGAAGATCACCATGGAAGAAGCCGATATTTTTATCAATAAGATCCTTCTTCTTTAGGCCCTTTCCAGCTCTCTTTGTATTAACGTATAGATTGATAGATAAAGAAAATACAGGGGTGGTATGGATTATTTTTTCCTTGTTTTTCGTAATAAATAAATCTGATCGCCAGATATTGGCATCTAATGTGTTGTGTAAGAGATCATGACGTGCTTTTGCAAGTGAAGTCCTAATGAACTCATAGCATAAGCCATTACTTTCATACATTTTTTCTATAATTGCGATCGCCATTTGGGATGCTTCAGAAAAATCCCAAACACCGATCTTGTAGCATTTCACTTTCTGCTCCAGTTGTGCATTTGAAGCGCTAGGAAATATCCAAGTTGCGATCACAACAAGGAAAAAAATAGTTCTAATTTTATACACCGAAAATGTCCCATTAAATGCAGCAGGCATTATTTTATGCTGATCTACCATAAAATAAAGTAAAATCGTTAATAGGTCTTGATCTGAAGCAGCCTTTGGCTCTAGTTCTGTTCTTTTAATAATAATTTGGCCCGTCTTTCTGACAGGCTTCCGTTTCTTAACATTCTTGGAATGGCTTGATTTAAACGGGGGATCAAACCGCGATGTTCTTTATGTAAAACATGTCTATAATAAACTGGTTCGAGATCATGTTGAGAGAAACTAATGAGATTTTCGTAGTTACGAGTATAGTCAAAAAAGATAGTATTAGGAATAATGATTGCTGTTGTTCGTCCATTGAGAAACGAATTAATAACTTTGTTAAAGCTTTCCCCATGTATAGGAATGCCTCCTAATTTTTTCAATTCTTTAACTGCATATACATCACCTAGAAAATATCCTATTTTTTGCCCAGTTACTGAATATAAATCAGGTGCTTCCCCATATTTCTCATCGTTTAAAAATAAAGTAACATTTACAATGAAAATTGGATCAGTAAAAACTAAATCATCTTTGAATTTTTCAATAAAATGGTCTGAACGCCATCCATTTGCCGCTGTAATATTTCTTAATAAGTCATATTCGGCCTTCTTAAGGGATGTATTATTAAATTCCGCACATAGGTTGCTGATTTCATATAATTCCTGAACCATATGGTATGCAGCTTCTAAAGTCACAGAACCCAGCCAATAATCAATCTTGTGGCAGTCATGTGAATCTGACGCTTTTACATGGGATGTAAATAGAGAAATCAGAAAGGAAGTTATTAATAATTTCTGAAATAAATAGGATCGAAACATCTTGTCTCCTCCATAGTATTAGAAAAGAATACATATTCTGATGCAAGAAAATTGTTAAGCACTTTCTGGTTTTTCTCGACTTTTCAGAAAATTACTTTTAAAGCAGTTGCATGGGTAAAGAGCTGAAAGTAAGACGTAAACGCAGAGTTGGGTTGTTGGGTGGATCATTTAATCCGGCGCATGAAGGACATTTGCATATTTCCAAAGCTGCATTTCGCCGCTTGGGACTAGATGAAGTTTGGTGGCTTGTTAGTCCTCAGAATCCTTTGAAATCGATAAAAGGCATGGCAAATCTGCAGGAACGTATGGAATCTGCAGAAAAAATGGCGTCTCACCCTAGAATTATTGTTACAGATATTGAAACAAGGCTTCAGACCCGCTATACCGCGGACACCTTGATGGCATTGCAACAAAACTTCCTTGATTGTCAATTTGTGTGGTTGATGGGCGCAGATAATTTGCGTCAGATATCACAATGGAAAAAATGGCAACATATCTTTAACACAGTGCCCATTGCCGTTTTTGGCAGATCAGGGTATGATTTAGGTGCATTGTCTGGGAAGGCTGCCCAGCGATTTAAAAGATGTCGTGTGCCAGAGCATGGTGCCCGTAGTCTTACAAATCGTGAAACGCCGAGCTGGACTTTTTTGGCGATACGTCGTCATCCTGAATCTGCTACGCGTATTCGTAACGCAACTAAAAAGAAACGGCTTTAATTTGCAGGTTCAAAAACAGATCATCTAGCGATCTGTTATGCGCGATAAAGACGTGTCGATAACTGCTAGTGTAATGGAGTGAAAATCATAGCTAGTCAATACGGGAAGCAATTGTCTTCCGAAGCTTTATTGGAAATCGTTGAAACGTCTCTTGACGACGATAAAGCACAAGCCGTAACGGTAATTAACCTATCTGGAAAATCCTCTATCGCTGATTACATGGTGATCGCATCTGGTACGTCTACACGTCAGGTTGCGGCAATCTCTGATCATTTGGTAGAAAAATTGAAAGCAGCTGGTGAGAAGCATGTTTCTACGGACGGTAAATCTCAAGGTGATTGGGTTTTGATCGATGTAGGTGATGTCATTGTGCATGTTTTCCGCCCAGAAGTGCGTGAGTTCTACAATCTGGAAAAGATGTGGGGCGTTGACATGCCAGAAACGGCAAATGCATTGCATGCGGACGCATAGGGGACTTTTCAAGGTTTCCGAAGACGTTACGTTATAAGATAAGGAGCGTGAGCCCATGAAGGTTCACCTTATTGCCATCGGCCGGGCCAAGCGGGGCCCGGAGAAGGAACTGTTTGATCACTATGTTTCAAGGATCCGTTGGCCGTTTACTCTCCATGAATTAGAAGAAAAGAAAGCTTTATCGGGAGATGCTCTGAAGCAACGTGAAGCGGAATTACTTCTTGGGGTTGTGCCTGCGGGGGCAGCCGTTATTGCGCTGGATGAACGGGGCAAGGCCATGGGATCGTTGGATTTGTCGTCCAAAGTTCAAACTTGGCAAGATGAAGGTAGGCCTGCGGTGTGTTTCATTATTGGAGGCGCTGATGGCCTTCATGAGACAGTAAGGCAACGCGCAGATTTATCCCTGTCTTTTGGTAAGTTAACATGGCCACATATGTTAGTGCGCCCAATGTTGGCAGAACAGATTTATCGTTGTCAGCAAATTCAAGCTGGTCATCCCTATCACAGGGAATAGTTACTATCTGGTGGTGACATATCTACTATGCAGATTAATCCGCGCTTATCCCCTTCTTTTTGTTGACCCTTCGGCTTATATGGGGGATTAATAGCGCATGTAGACAAGTGCTGTTCGCATTTAGAATGATGTGGGGCTTGCAGCAAGCAAACTTATAACACGGAGATGTTAGACAATGTCTGAAACAGAATTCGACCTCGTAATTGTAGGTGGCGGTCCAGGTGGTTATGTTGCAGCGATCCGCGCAGCACAGTTAGGCATGAAAGTAGCCTGCGTTGAGAAACGTGGTCGTTTGGGCGGAACGTGCCTAAATGTTGGCTGTATACCTTCCAAAGCTTTATTACAATCTTCGGAATTATATCATGAGGCTTGTCATGGTTTTGATGATCACGGAATCGAAGTGAAGCCTAAATTAAATCTGGATAGCATGCTTGGTCGGAAAGCCAAGATTGTTGATGAATTGACCAATGGTATTGAGTTCCTTTTCAAGAAGAATAAGGTAACTTATGTCAAAGGGGCTGGTAAAATTATCTCTGCGTCTCAAGTTGATGTTGTGGATGGTGAAGATAAAGGTAAGTCACTTACAACAAAACGCATTATGATTGCGACAGGTTCTGAATCCACACCATTGCCAGGTATCGAAGTGGATGAAAAACAAATCGTTACATCTACCGGGGCTTTGGAATTGTCTTCTGTACCAAAACATATGATCGTGATTGGCGGTGGTGTTATTGGGCTTGAGCTTGGTTCTGTTTGGAAACGTTTAGGGGCGGAAGTAACCGTTGTAGAATTTTTGGATCGTATCGTGCCAAATATGGATGGTGAAGTCTCCAAAGTCTTCCAGCGTACTTTGAAGAAACAAGGCATCAAATTTAAAATGAAGTCCAAAGTAACGGGTGCTTCGAAAACAGCTAAAGAAGTGACGTTGACTGTTGAGCCTGCTGCTAGTGGTGATGCAGAAGAGATGAAAGCAGATGTGGTTCTGGTTTGTATCGGTCGTCGCCCATATGTTGATGGCCTAGGGCTTGAAGAACTTGGTGTTGAGCGCGATGAGCGTGGTTTTATTAAAGTTGGTTCTGATTATCAAACAAATGTAGCGGGTATCTATGCGATTGGTGATTGTACGCCTGGCCCAATGCTGGCTCATAAAGCAGAAGATGAAGGTATCGTTGCAGCTGAAATGATGGCAGGTCAAAAACCACATATCAATTATGATGCTATTCCGGGGGTTGTTTACACATTCCCAGAAGTTGCTGATGTTGGCGCGAGCGAAGAAAAGTTAAAAGAAGCAGGCATCGAATACAAAGTTGGTAAGTTTAACTTCATGGCAAACAGCCGGGCGAAAGCCAATGGATATCGCGATGGTTTTGTGAAATTACTAGCAGATAAGAAAACAGACAAATTGTTAGGTGCACATATTATTGGTCCTGCGGCAGGTGAATTGATTCACGAGCTGACCACTATCATCGAGTTTGGTGGTTCTGCAGAAGATGTTGCGCGTATTTGCCATGCGCATCCAACTTTCTCCGAAGCAGTTCGTGAGGCTGCTATGGCAACACAAGATGGTGCAATTCACGCATAAGACAATCTGCCTGTGACAGTGAGTTAGAACTGGATTTGAAGAAGCCCTTCTGCCTATAAAGGTCGAAGGGTTTTTTCTTGTCATTTTTTGGGATCTATGGGGATTAATATGTCCGATACACAACCAAGTAAATCTGAGTTATTTTTAACCTTTTTGAAGCTCGGCCTAACATCTTTTGGAGGGCCGATTGCGCATTTGGGTTATTTTAGAGAAGCATTCGTCAGTCGTTTGAAATGGATGGATGAAAAAGCCTATGCAGATCTAGTTGCTCTTTGCCAGTTTTTACCGGGACCAACATCTAGTCAGGTTGGTTTAGGGGTC
>NZ_SMMC01000024.1 GCF_009711445.1 Curvivirga aplysinae
AAGTTTGCTAAATCATTAAAATATCCTTGGGAGTAAATTATGATATTCGATCATCGTACATATACTGTTCACCCTCATCGCTTCGGAGAATTCCTTAAAATCTATGAAGAATTGGGCTTTGAAGTGCAAACCAAGCATTTAGGTAATTTGGTTGGATGGTATACTTCCATGGATATTGGTGAATTACATCAGGTTGTGCATATTTGGGCATATAAAGATTTACAGGACCGCGCTGAAAAACGTGCGAAATTAGCGGCTGACCCTGCATGGGGGAAGTATTTGGCTGCGGGATTGCCTTGCTTGCAAAAGATGGAAAACAAAATTTTGTCAGCGGCACCTTTTTACAAGCCGGATTTGGAGTTAAATGATTAACGAATCTTCCAATTCTGGTTTTTGAAAATGGGTGATGCAAATTGGTTGTTTCACCCATATTTCTTGATGAAATTATCAATAACCACAGAAAGTAAGTGAAAAATTGCGTGCAATGCTTGCTTTTTCTGATGAATTGTCGCATATGATGCGGCGAAATCATGGGAATCAATACCGAAGTCATTCGATTTCAGGTTATTCCAAATTTAATTTGTTGAACGAAAAGAAGACTTTTCTCTATGGCTAAAGAAGATCTGATTGAGTTTCAGGGCACTGTCACTGAAAAATTACCTAACGCTATGTTTCGTGTAGAACTGGATAACGGACATGAGATTATTGCGCATACTGCTGGTAAAATGCGTAAATTCCGTATTCGCGTCATGGTAGGTGATAAGGTAGATGTCGAAATGACACCATATGACCTGACTAAAGGCCGTATTATTTTCCGTCATAAATAATTTTTATAAAACATACCTCACAGAAATGAGAGGTGAGAGTTTTTCAATAGCGACTAATCATCCGATTGGTCGCTTTTCACGTTTGATATCAATAGATTAGCTGATAAAATCCTGTTAACATCTTTGTTATTTTCATTTGAGTGAAAAATTGTTCATAACTTATTCATCAAACACGGGGTTGTTTTTTAATGTTAACAAAACTTGTGTTTCTTGGTTAAGATGGAATTTAAATATTTGAAGAAAGGGAGTTTCCCCATGGATAAGTCTAAACGCGTTGCAATGTTGTCTGTAGCTGCTGCTTTCGCAGGCGCTGTTTCTACAGCTGCTATTATTGGTGCTCCAACAGACGCACATGCAGGTAAAGTAAAATGCTATGGTATCGCAAAAGCTGGTGAAAATGATTGTGCCAATGCAGCAGGAACACATTCTTGTGCAGGTCAATCTACTGTAGATTTCGACGGTGGTGAATGGAAAGTAGCTGCATCTGATTCTGCTTGTTCTGATATGGGCGGCAAGTTAGAGCCATTTGATGGCGTAGGTCCTATCAAATCTTAAGGATGAATGTTCGTTACGACTGTGGAAATGAACCTCTTTAAGGTATTCACACATGGGGCAAAGTAATTCATCCATTATCTTTCAACGTGAACTGATCCCTGCAAAAGCAGGGGTCGGTTTACGTACCCAACATATGGCTCATTTTGCCTCAGGTGCTGCCAATATCTCTTGGGTTGAGATCCACGCAGAAAATTATTTCTGTGAAGGAGGGCCTCGGCTTGACGCATTATTTGCGGCTAGAGAACATTATCCAATCAGCGTGCATGGGGTGGGATTATCTCTTGGCACTGCTGAAGGTGTTTCAAAAACACATCTCAAAAAACTCAAAAAACTATGTGATACCATATGTCCGGGGTTGATATCGGAACATCTGTCATGGAGCGTTTCTGGCGGGGCATATCTAAATGATTTATTACCCTTACCATTGAATGAAGAGAGTTTTAATGTTTTTGTGAATAATATTAATGAAACGCAAAAT
>NZ_SMMC01000134.1 GCF_009711445.1 Curvivirga aplysinae
ATTCATTATTAAACACGCATAGTATGTGCCTATTCGTCACAAATAAAGAAAAATCTGACTTATTATTTACGTATATATCTATATAATTACTGAAAATTTTCAAAGCCATGCATAATACGCATGGCTCATAATTGAGAATATCACTACTCATTTAGCCATTTTTTACCTATTTATCTGTCAACACACTGAATGAGAAAATGTAAGTATTGAATTTGAGGATAAGACAATGACTGACTGGGATAAATTAGACGCAACACTCTCTAGCTCTGAAATTGAAGCTGCTATGGCCCGTGCACGTCAACTCCGCAGCGAGGAAGCCGCAAGAATCTTCAAAGCTATTGTTAGCTTTTTTACAATTGGCAAACGCAAACCAGTTGTAACTGAAAACGGTGTTACTTGCGCGATTTAAATACCTCCAAGTATTAAAAACTACGCTGCAATGCCAAAAAAAATAGCCTGTCAGTCCCCCACTGACAGGCTATTTTAATTTGACAGGTATGAGTATCCTACTTGGCTTAAAACTAACTTCTCGAAAATCGGCCAAATGGTTGGTCTGGAAATCCATCAACTTGGATACCATCCTGATCATACAAATCAATTAAATCCAAACTTTCTTGATCATCCTGCGCAAAAGGGCTTAATTCTGGCTCTTTTACTTCAGGCGGTTCAAACCAGTCATTTGACGACACATTTTTGGTGCCTCCCTCATTGATCACATCCTCAATGAAACCTTCATCGGTTTCATTTACAAAATTATCAATTGAATGCGAAAACGCTTCGCGATGCTCTTTTACCTCATGTACATGGAAACTATCGTTTGATACTGTCTTTGCAAGTTGCTCTTGGACCCATCTATCTTCGAGAATGTATCTAGGAAAATCTTGCCAATAGCCCTTAAAGTCTCCCATCTGTCCATGAATGAATTGCCCATCCTCAATATGTAAAAGAACTTTTTTTGCACTAAATACATCTTCATTTCTAAAGGCAAGATACCAAACACCAATACCTTCGTAGTCCAGCGCCACATTCATATGAATTGGTTGCCCTGACTTTCGCTCGTGACATATATAGTCGAGAGGATCCATCTCTGGATTAAACGGATCATATACAACAAACACACAACAGTCTGCTTCTTGAAGTAAACGTGTAATTTCTTTGGCTATCATAACTTCCATTGTCGCCATGAGCTCTTTGCCCGGTGCAAACATATGAAAATCCCCTCAAATATTTCTTCTACCACTCAAAAGAATCCAATTCGCGAATCAGGTCAATCATAGAAGGAACAATTCAATGGATAATTTTCTGAGTGATGCATGTTTGCAACAAAGAGTCCTTTGAATCAGGACCCTAGGGAAATTTTCTTATATTTGACTCTAGAGTCTTATAGTTGAGAAACAGGGAAATCTGCGTCTTCTAAGATGCCAACAATCTTTTCTAGTTGAGAAGCGTCTCTTGTTTCGATTGCAACTTCAATAGACGTATCTTTTGCCGGAACATGTGTAAAAATTCGTTGATGAGAAATTTCAACGATATTACCACCATTATCTCCGATTAAACGTGATACATCTGCTAACGCACATGGACGATCCATCAAATGGATACGCAAACGCGCCAAGCGACCACTGCGCGCCATATCACGCATCAAAACTGTAGCTAATAGGCGTTGATCAATATTTCCACCCGTAAGGATCATCGCAACTTTACGCCCTTCAAATAATGGCTTGTTGCCAATCACCGCTGCTAAACCTGCGGCACCAGCGCCTTCAACAACAGTCTTCTCCACATTTAATAAGAGGGAGATTGCACTCTCCAACTCATTCTCTGTGACCAGCAAAATGTCATCAACCAGTTCTTCTACAATTTTACGCGTATTTTCACCTGGATATTTTACTGCGATACCTTCTGCAATTGTTGAACCACCACAAACAGGATCTTCTTTATTTAAAATCTGTTTCATAGATGGATAAAGTGCGGTCTGAACACCAAATACACGTATATCAGGGTTAATCGTTTTGGCGGCAACAGCGATACCGGAAATTAATCCACCACCACCAATAGGAATAATGAGATCTTGAATATCAGGGAATTGTTCCAAAATTTCTAGGGCGACCGTCCCCTGCCCTGCCATTACATCTGCATCATCGTAAGGATGAATAAATGTTAAATTTTCTTCAGTGGCTTTTTCATGTGCATAAGCGGCTGCTTCTGCCAATGTCAAACCATGTAAAATTACATGCGCACCATGTGCCTCTGTATGTTCGACTTTAACTGTCGGTGTATTTCTGGGCATCACAATGGTTGCCGGTATTCCTAGCCTAGCTGCATGAAAGGATACACCTTGTGCATGATTGCCTGCAGACATAGCAATAACCCCGTTTGCTTTCTCTTCATCAGACAAATTCAATAGTCGATTCAAAGCACCACGTTCCTTAAAGGATGCAGTAAATTGACGATTTTCAAATTTCAAATACACATCCGCATTTGTAATTTTACTGAGCGTAATAGAACGACGTTGACGCGTGTTATACACCTCGCCTTTAATTTTTTCCGCTGCAATTTTAACATCGTCCAAAGAGATAAACATCATCCAACTTCCGCATTATTATTTTATGTTAAGAAGAAATGGATACGGAATGCCTAGCTCAAAGACAAGACATTTCTAGTATGATTTATTTAGATACTTTGCTTTTTGAGCAAATCACGTCAGAATTCAAAAAACTAATGAGTAAAGGTGCAATGACTTCTTCTTTAAATGTTACATATGATTGGTTCATTAAATTCCACGAATATATTCAAAATGATGATAGATGGGAGGTCATGCGCAATATCGTTCCAATTTCCGTGCAAGATATAAAAGATGATCCAGATCGTATTACCGAAGAGCATCAAAAAGCTATTGGGACCATCCAGAAAAGTTTGAATGGTCGTGTGCGTGACTATGTAACATTATGTTTTCGAAGTTTTATAAAAGAAGCCTTAGGAATTCCGACAAATTTCATACATGATCCAACGCTTCTAGAGGAAATTAAAGAAATTGGTTTCACTAAACTTCCTGATTTACAAGATGAACAGCTAAATAAGATTGATAACTTTTTGCGATCTCAAACCATTTATGGTGGAGATAATCAGGAAGACCTTACTCCCATTACTCTTGACGACGCGAAGGCGCACCATCTAGGGCATATTCAAACTGAGGATCTTATTAATTCAATTGATGTATTATATGCTGGGACAGATCCTGTTTTTCTTAGCATTGCCGAAAACTATATGAACCATCCCGTTATCATTACCAATATACAATCTTGGTGGTCTTTTCCCGGGCATAAAGAAGCAAAGAATGCTCAATTTTTTCATCTTGATCTTGATGACTATCGTTTTTGCAAAGGTTTTATTTATCTTACAGATGTTGACCAAAATTCAGGACCACATTGTTATATCCCTGAAACGCATAAATTTGATACGATATTAGAAGCTTATTCAAATGCTTCGGATAAAGATGAATATATCAATTGGTATACAGAGACATTAAGAAAAACAGATGAAGACTGCCGCCATTATTTAAACAGAGACTTTGAAAATATTACTGGCAAACGTGGAAGTCGACTTATGGTCGATACTTCTGGCATTCATAAGGGGCTTTTACCCGTCGAAGGAAAAAGGCTAATTTTACAATTTTTATATGCTCAAACTGCCTATACACATTCTCCAGTAGAACTAATTCCTTTCAGCTCTTTTATAACTGATCAACCAGAACATATTGTAAAACATTTTGAGCATCCAACTGTTCAATATGCCCTTCAGTTATTTGTAGATTTCTCAGCATAAACATTAGGAGCAATCATATGAAACATGCTAGCCAAATAAGCACAGACTGGTATCAGGCTTTCTATGATTTTCTATATTCGGTCGAGGAGTTTTCACCACTAAGACCTTTATTACCTGTAACAAAAACCGAGTTTTTAGATCTTAAGGTTCGATCACGCGTTGTATCAAATGCCAAAAACCACATTCAAGGGTTAATGAACCAACCTCTAAGAGATGCAACTACCTTAGCATTTAAATATTTCGTTAGCTCACAGATGAACCTGACTACCGAAGTAAACGAAACTGCGGAACTTTCTAACATCACAAATCTAGGTTATACAAAAGTATCATCGATTAGTTCAAACCAGTTAAAGTCGATAAGAAAATATCTGGAAAATCAGACAGTATATGTTGGAGACACCCAGAGAAATTTGCAACCAACTAATCTAACTGAAGCGACGAACCACAATATTGCAAGATATGAGATTCACGACCTCATAAGGTCAATTGATATCATGTATGCTGCTACGAGTGATCGCTTTCTTCAAACCGCGGAAAGCTATATAGGACATCCTGTCATAATAACTAACATATCTTCTTGGTGGTCTTTTTCCGGTCATAGCGAACCCAAAAACGCACAAAATTTCCATTTTGATCTTGATGATTTTCGATTTTGTAAAGGCTTTATATATCTGACAGATGTGGATAATCATTCTGGGCCGCATTGTTACTATCCAGAAACACATAATCTAAATAAACTTCAAGAAACTCTTAGGAATTCAGATGATCCACAAGGGTTTATAAACTGGTATATAAAAGAGTTGAGAAAAACTGATTACGACTGTGAAATGTATCTTCAATCCAAACCGATAAACCTCACAGGCCCTGCCGGAAGTTGTCTATTAGTAGATACTTCAGGCATCCATAAAGGATTATTACCAAAGAATAATGATCGCCTAATCATCCAGTTTGAATATGGACAGACCTGCTTTCCTCAAACCCCTATCCAGCTCATCCCATTCAGCCAACTCATTAAATCCAAATCCGAATTAAAGGATCACTTCTTACAACCAAATGTAAAATATGCCTGCCAAGTTCTTATAGATTATGAGGCTTGATCTTTTGTAAAAGTAACTTCTCTGCCTCGGCGATATCCTCTATTTTATTTGTATTATAAAATGGATCGTAATCTGGTTGGGAAAAATCCACTTCGCCGATCCGATATCTAGAAGTCCATCTATCTACTTTATATAACTTCTCTTCCAGTAATGCCTCTCTCAAGTTTTCACGAAGAGAAATGTCCCAAGCCCCCACCACGGGCTGGGTGCGGCCATTGCTCACGGCCACAGATAATTGTTTATCGTTTTCTCTTATCGGTAATAGTAATCGTTCAACTAAATCTAATGGCAAGAAAGGTCCATCACCAGGAACAGAAATCATATACTCAGCTTCCGGGAAGTTTTCCGCAATCCAATCCATCCCCGCCAGCACTCCACCTAAAGGCCCGACAAATCCATCAATACTATCCTTTGTAATTGGGTAGCCGTATTTCCGGAATAAATCTTCATTCTGGTTGAGGTTAATAACTATCTGGTCCACCTGAGGTGTAATACGGTCAATAATATGAGAAAGAATAGATTTTCCCGCCAGCTCTTTCAGAGGCTTTATCTCTCCATTCATCCTCCGTGCAAGCCCACCTGCTAGAACAACAGCAACAATAGGGCTTTTAGACATCTTCCCTATTCCTCCGATTTACGGGCATGTTTACGTGACTCATCTAACACATCTTCAGGATTAGCATCAAATTCAATACGTTGTTCTCCTGAAAGAACAACAAATCGCTTTCCTTTTGCACGACCGATAAGAGTTAGCCCCACTTGCCTTGCAAGTTCAACTCCCCATGCAGTGAAGCCAGATCGAGAAATCAAAACAGGAATACCCATTTTCACTGTCTTGATCACCATTTCCGACGTCAAACGACCTGTTGTGTAGAATATTTTATTTTCAGGAGACAGTTTTTCCATAAACATATAGCCGGCAATTTTATCGACCGCATTATGACGGCCTACATCTTCCATGTATATGAGAGGACGATCCTCTTCACATAATACACATCCATGTATTGCACCTGCCTTAAGATAAAGGCTGGGGGCCATATTAATTTTCTTCGACAAGGCATAAATCCAAGAAGATTTTAGCTTTACATCTTGGGGCAACTCAATTTCTTCAAAATGTTCCATGAGATCGCCAAACACAGTCCCTTGTGCACATCCAGATGTACGTGTTTTCTTTTTTAACTTGCCTTCGTAATTTGTTTCACGTGCCGTTCTTACAATAACAGTTTCCAGTTCATCATCATAATCAATCTCGGTGATCTCATCATCTGGGCGCAGCATATGTTGGTTTAGCAAATATCCTACAGCTAAATATTCTGGATAATCCCCAATGGTCATATTGGTTACGATTTCCTGACCATTCAAAAACAGAGTTAAAGGGCGTTCTTCCACTACATCTAGATTAACTGAGCAACCATTGTGATCAATCCCCACAACCGGCCTTGTTAAGCGCGTATCATCTACATTAGGTTTTAACTTAAATTCTTCTGCAGCCATGACTATCTATTGCTTTCTTAAATTTACATCCTGACATACATAGGATATAGGGATGAGGTATAATAATTATGTTATATATTCGGTTTTCATCTCTGGTAATATCGACAAAACGCCCTATATGAATCGAAATATATAATTGGATATAAAATCGGATCGAAACAAGATGCAAGTCGCAAACGACATAAAAGAATCACAAAAACTGATTGATCCATTTGGGCGTCATGTCAGTTACTTACGTGTCTCCGTCACGGATCGATGTGACTTTCGTTGCGTCTATTGCATGTCCGAAGATATGACCTTTTGACCCAAAAAGGATCTTCTGACTTTAGAAGAGCTTGATCGTGTTTGTTCTGCCTTTATAGATCAAGGTGTACAAAAATTACGCATAACAGGTGGTGAACCATTAGTTCGTCGCGATATTATGTGGTTATTTAATCGGTTAGGTCGTCATTTAGATTCAGGTAAACTTGAAGAGCTGACAGTTACGACAAACGGCAGTTTACTCAAAAAATATGCACGAGAACTGTATAATTCAGGTGTAAGACGTATCAATATTTCTTTAGATACACTTGATGAAGACAAATTCCGCGCCATCACTCGCTGGGGTAGATTGCCTCAGGTTCTAGAAGGTATTGAGGAATCTCTTCGCGTAGGTTTGAAAGTAAAACTAAACGCTGTGGCGCTAAAAGGTATCAATGATGATGAAGTGGATCATATGATCCAATGGTGTGGAGATCGCAATATCGACCTAACCTTTATTGAGGTCATGCCAATGGGCGATCTTGGTAACGAAAATCGTCTCGAACAATATTGGCCATTAAGTGATGTTAAACGACAAATTGAACAAAGCTGGACTTTGAATGAGACTGGCTATCAAACCGGAGGTCCTGCTCGTTATTCAGTCATTCAGGAAACTGGTGCAAGATTGGGCTTTATTACACCGCTTACTCATAATTTCTGTGAATCTTGCAATCGGGTTCGCCTCACATGCACGGGTACGCTTTATATGTGCTTAGGCCAAGAAGATGCAGCAGATTTAAGAGAACCTCTTCGTGCCAGTAAAGATGATGACTTATTGCATGATAAAATTCGCCAAGCGATTAAACTAAAACCAAAAGGTCACGATTTTATAATTGATCGTGATAGTCAGATTTCAAATCCACGCCATATGAGCGTGACAGGCGGGTAGTTAGTTTACACTCCCCTCTTCTTCCAATGGTGTTGGGTGGGCTTCTGTTGGACCAGCTTGATGATGCGTCAGACGCCATTGCCCCTCTTCCATTATAAAAACATTCGTTGCAAGAAGATATGTATCACGGATTTTTTCATAACAAATAACATATCCCATGTCACCAACCCCAAAAGCGTTAGGCGCATAGGGGATAACAGCAGGACTATTAGGTAACACAGCTCTGAAGCTAGCCATAACATTGTTACGTCCCATAAGAGGTTCCCAACCTGGATGCAAACAGGTGACTTTGAACTCCCTTGCCCAAAGAGATTCCATTGCTTCAATATCATTGTTTGAGAAAGCCACATAAAAAGCTTCATTCGCAAAAATCAGCGCAGCTTTTTGTCTGTCATCCAACTTATGAGGCGTTTGTTCCATAAGACTTTCTTGTCCAATTATTCGAAAATAATCTGATGGGCAGTTTGATCCCCATCACTAATCGTGATCTGTGTAAAGCCCATCATATAAAGCATGTCAAGGAATGTTAAATCCTTACTATCTTGTAATTGCTTGAATATTGGGGTTGTGCGTGAAAGTGAAGTTAACATCGCTAACAATGCCCGCAACCGATACAATGTATTAAATCGTTCACTACCAACTGCAGTAATAATTGCTTTTTGGTTCTGGTCACCCTTAGAGAAAATAACAAATTCTGGTGGGTAAGGACTTGTGGTGGATTGTTTTGTTAAAGCGGTCACAAAAGCTAGACGGCTTAACTCTGTTGCTTCCGGAAAGACAGGTGTACGCCCTTTATAAACTTCTGTCGTTTGAGGTGTCGGATAATAATAACCAGCATGTTTATCCTGAGCGTGACTTACTGATCCCAAAAAACAGATGACCGCGATCATAGCCCCCAAATGTATATTTATATTTTTTGCCATATATCGGTCTTTCACCCTGAAAAATATATTTAATGTTACTTTAAACTTGCACCTTATCAGGCTATTCTTCATCATCCAATCAAAAGAAAGTAGATATCAATTAAATGATGCCATAGCGGTGCTGTAAAACAACGCAACTAGGTAAGAGTAAATGTCTCAACCCCCAAAAGATCTAGAATCACTTATAACAGTTTCGTCTCCGCGTGATCTTGCGGATAGGGAAATTATCGCACCGACAACATCTGGGGCTATTGCCGTGGTTGCTGGTGACACCGATAAGGCACAAGAGGCCAAACGTGAAATTGAAAAACGTTATCCTACCGTCCCTATTGAAGATGCAGGAATCGTTATCGCGCTTGGTGGTGATGGGATGATGCTGCATACCTTACGGGATAATGTTGGTACCAATACTGCCATTTACGGCATGAATCGCGGGACCGTCGGATTTTTGATGAATGAATTTTCCGCTGATGATTTAATTGAACGATTAAATCGGGCAACCTGCTTTCGTTTACACCCATTACGTATGCGCGCAGAAACAGTCAAAGGTGATTTTATCGAGGCAATTGCCATTAATGAAGTCTCCCTTTTCCGTGAAACACGACAAGCTGCAAAAATTAATATTAAAATTGACGATGTCTTACGTATGGAAGAACTAATTTGTGACGGCATTATGGTTGCGACACCAGCTGGAAGCACCGCTTATAATTTATCGGCACATGGTCCTATTCTTCCATTCGGATCAGGTGTACTTGCCCTAACAGCAATTAGTCCGTTTCGCCCAAGACGCTGGCGTGGTGCACTTTTACCTCGGAATGCCCGCATTAAATTTTCTGTACAGGAACATTTAAAACGTCCCTTAAGTGCCGTGGCCGATGATACGGAAGTGCGTGACGTAAAATCAGTAGAAATTTGGGAAGATCAAAAGACAGCGGTAACCATCCTTTTTGATCCAGAACACAATTTGGAAGAGCGTATCTTAAAAGAACAATTCACCGCATAACTATTTAGGCATTCAAGTCAAACACTTGACGCAAAATAGTTTTCGGTTCACTCTAAAATCAGCAAATATATATTTTCTTGGGAAGGCGGATTAATGACACATTTTCTTCAATCTGATGAGAAACCTGACGGTTACAAGTTAGAAGATATCCTCCACACTATTCGTAAGGATGTTATCACTCGTTGCCAAAAAATTACCGATGACCATCGCAGTGAAGCACAACATGTTTTAAACAATAATATTGAAATTCTGAAACATATCAGCGATGCGATCAAATTGGCTGAAGACTCGACTCAGGTTTTAAATCGTTCTTTCGGGCCAAGCCGTTCAGGTAAACCACGTATCGGTGAAGAATAGATTTTAAAATATATTCAAAAAACAAAAAGGCGGGAATTTCTTCCCGCCTTTTTAGTTTTTATAGCGTATCCTGATTAAATATTAGAATCAGGAACAGCATCTTTCTTTTGCTGAATGAAGGCTAACAATTCTTCATCTTTTGCTTGATCAAGAGCTGGAGCTTCATATTCTTCCAACAACTGTTTCCAATATGCATTTGCACGTTGTGTTATGTCTAGAGAACCTTCGCTCTCCCATTGCTCAAAACTGTTATTATCAGCCAATGGAGACATATAGAATGCTGTTTCAAAGTTAGCTTGTGTATGTGCACAACCCAAGAAGTGATTACCCGGACCAACTTCACGAATCGCATCCAAAGCCTGACCATTTTCAGATAAATCAGGCCCAGATAACAGACGACCTAACATGGCTGCCTGATCTGCATCCATTACAAATTTCTCGTAACCCATTACAAGGCCACCTTCTAACCAACCTGCTGTGTGCAACATAAAGTTCACACCACCGATCGCCGCAGTTTGCAATGTGCTAGATGCTTCATAAGCTGCCTGCGCATCAGAAATCTTGGAACCACATAGACCACCACCAGAACGGAATGGAACACCAAGACGGCGTGCCAATTGTGATGCACCATATAATACCATAGATGGTTCAGGTGTTCCGAATGTAGGCGCACCGGACTTCATGGAAATAGAAGAACCAAATGTACCAAACACAACTGGGCAACCTGGGCGAATGATTTGCGCCAATGCCATGCCTGCCATTGCTTCCGCCAAGATTTGTGCCAATGTACCAGCAACTGTTACAGGGCTCATCGCACCGGACAAGATAAACGGCGACACCACACAAGCCTGATTGTTACGTGCATATACTTTCAAAGCACCCAACATTGTATCATCAAATACCATAGGGGAATTCGCATTGATCAAGTTGATAACAACTGTGTTTTGATCAACAAATTCTTCACCAAATAGGATCTTACACATATCAACAGTATCTTGGGCACGTTCAGGCGCTGTTACAGACCCCATAAACGGCTTATCAGATAGTTTCATGTGAGAATATACCATATCCAGGTGACGCTTGTTCACCGGAAGATCTACTGGCTCACATACTGTACCACCTGAATGTTGTAAGCCAGGGGACATATAAGCCAATTTCACGAAGTTTTGGAAATCTTCCAAAGTTGCATAGCGACGACCTTTATCTTGGCAACGTACAAATGGAGGTCCATATGCAGGTACGAATACAGAATTTTTGCCACCAATCTTTACTGTACGTTCCGGGTTACGTGCATGTTGTGTGATTTCCGCTGGTGCACTGTCCTGAATAATTTTACGTAACATACCGGGTTCAAAACGAACACGTTCACCTTGTACATCAGCACCCGCTTCACGCCAGATATCTAATACTTCAGGATCATCACGGAAATCGATACCTACTTCAGAAAGGATTGTATCTGCATTTCGTTCGATTGTGGCCAAGCCCTCTTCATCGAATACATCCAAATAACCAATATTACGCTTGATATATGCCGGTGCAGCTGCACCACTTGCCCCAGAACGGGAAGCCTGACGGGCTGCGCGTCCACCACCACTACGACGACGAGAAGCTCTTTCGCTCATTTTTATTTTTCCTCACCAAAATAAATTTGCTCTAAATCCCCATATGCAGGTAAAGGCCGACAAAAACCGCTCTATACGCGACGAAAATATAGTATACACGCGCCATCATTTTGTCGCATTGACGATAAGCCTAGGAAAAGCTTAAAAAATAAGGAAATTCAATGGGTCAGATTCTTTTATCAATTGCGAATTGTCGCAAATCGAATTCTGCCATCGGCTTAGCATAGTAATAGCCTTGTATCTGATCACAGCCTAATACACGTAGGAATTTTAACTGCTCTAAATCCTCAACACCTTCGGCGATAACTTTCATACCAAAACTATGTCCTAAGGTAATGATCACATCTGCAATTACTGCGTCACCAGAATTTTCCACCATGTTACGAACAAAAGATTGATCCACCTTAATATAGTCAAATGGTAATTGTTGCAGATAAGAAAGAGACGAATATCCCTGACCAAAATCATCAATGGCGAGATCCAAGCCTAACCCGCGTAATTCATGTAAAACCTGCATCGCTTCTGCAGCGTCTTGCATAATCAGGCTTTCAGTTATTTCAAGTTTTAATCGCTTAGGATTTAACTGCGTTTCCTCTAACACCGTCGCAACAGTTTTAACAAAGTCGCGATGATATAGCTGCGCAACCGATATATTCACAGAAACCGCAATATGGCCAAAGTTAGTCCCTTCCCAGCTTTTTGCATCAATACAAGCTTGGCGTAAAACCCAACTTCCAACATCCACAATCAGACCAGATCGTTCCATCGCAGGGATAAATTCAGCAGGTGAGCGAAAACTACCGTCGGGTGCCTGCCATCTTAATAACGCTTCTACACCGCAAGCCTGCTCCGATTTAAGGCTATATTGAGGTTGATAGAATAAGGTAAATTCTTCTGCAACTAAAGCACGCCGAAGATCACTAATCAGTTCTGCCCGCTTTACCACTTCATTATCCATATTGCTGGAATAATATGTAAATGCATTTCGGCCATTATCTTTTGAATGCCGTAAAGCAATCCATGCATTGCGCATAATTGATTCCGCAGTTTGACCACGGTCAGAAAATTTCGTGATACCCAAACTCGGCCGAACTGTTATGTCATAAGCATTTACATCTAATTTATATTCAAGTGACTTAAGCAAATTGTATGGATCAAAATTTACAGCACCGATTCCTTTTGTCTTATATATCAGGCCAAACTCATCTCCGGAAATACGGCATAATCGTGTGGCAGATCGTGTTACATTTTCTATATGCTCAGCAAATGCCTGCAAAACTTTATCACCATGACGTTGACCAATTAGGTCGTTAATATCATCAAAATGATCTAAATCTACATCAATAATAGTATATTCATCTCCCGGATGAATTTCCCGCAAAAGAAAGCGAATTGCATCGACAAAAGCGCTTCTATTGCCCAGTTTAGTCAACTGATCTTCATAAGCCAAACTCTGAACATTCTGAAACAACTCTATGTTATCAAATGCAATTGCAGCATTGCTAACAAACACGTCGATCAATCGTGTTTCAGTTTCACGTAATTTTCTCTTCAACCCATGAAAGATGATCAACTGGGTTGCATTTGACGTTTCAAGATACAAAGTCAGCGTTGAACTTCTGATTTGCTTTGTTCTCATTGATAACGCGCTTCTTGCGCAATCCACTACATCTTCGTGCAAATTATGGAGGCGACACTCGGTCGGTAATTGCCGATATTTCCCCCCTGAATCCACAACTCGCAAATTCTTATTACTTTTTCCATCTAGCGTCAGCATCAAGAAATCATCAGTCACAGGAAATGACTCACACATGAAAGCTCTTAGTTGCTGCCAAAATTCCTGAGGAGAACGGACCTTCATAAGGCTAGCTGTATGTTTTGTAATTTTTTCCAATCCCAATCGATTGGTATTAATTTCATGCAAGCGTTTATAAGATCGTAAAGTCGCTGTTAATGTTGTATAAAACTTGTCTGCGACTAAATCATTCTTGGATCGATAATCTGAAATGTCATATCTAGAAATCAAATCCCAATCAGTAAATGTGGAGTAACGCGTTCCCCGTAAAATAATGCGAATTTCTGAATTACCCAGATCGTTACGTACGAAATCGACAAAATTAAAACTCGCTTGTGCCCTATCCGACACATAATCATGAAAGATTACAGCAATATGCGCGTTATTTAAAAGAAGTTCCTTCGCTTCAATAGCGTTATAGGCGTGTAAGACTTCAATCTTACATCCTTCAAATCTAAAGTTCTCGATTTCATCACGCACACGTTGATGGATAGATTCATCATCATCCACCAAAAGCATGCACCATGCATGCTTTGTAACATTCCGATCTTCACTTGAATAAAGATCTAGAAATTGTTCAGCGTCATCGTCGTCATGAGAAAGCATGACGTGATCTTTAGACATTTTGCTTCTGCTCCTGCCCTAAATAATTAGAATAGCTTTTTTAGCTACCGGCGGATTTCTTCCACCGTTGCAAGAGTTTATCAGTGAAATTAAAAGAATCTAGTATTTTTTGAAAAAATATTCACATTTATAAAATCTGTTTTCAAAACATACTCATTTCGTTTTCAATATAGACTCAACATGTTCTCGTGCGAGTTCCACATAATGACTAGCTGTCCAAGCCATTAGTTTATGATCTTTTTCTGTGATTTTACGCACTGGTTTTGCTGGCACTCCAGCCCATAATTCGCCAGTTTTTACAATCTTCCCAGGACTAACTAAAGCCCCTGCAGCAACCATGGCACCACGTTCAACAACCGCGCCATCCATAATGCAGGCTTTCATCCCAATAAAGCATTTATCATGTAAAGTACATGCATGTATAAGGGCCATATGGCCAATAGTCACATCATCACCGATGTAAGTTCCTTGCCCTTCAGAAGCCACATGAACGACCGTACCATCTTGGATATTTACCCGATTACCAATACGGATTTCATTACTATCCCCACGGATCGTACATCCATACCAAATACCACAATCTGCCCCTATACTCACATCACCAATGACATAGGCGCTTGGCGCGATAAATGTAGACTCATCAATGGATGGAAGAATATCTTTGAAAGCTAAAATATTTCGATCTTTTTCCTTCATGATATTCTTCCTATTAACGTGATTATGGGAACATTGCCACCTGACGAAGAGATGTTGCCTCATCCAGACCTAACATCACATTCATATTTTGAACTGCCTGACCACTTGATCCTTTAACCAGATTATCAATGGCTGCAATTACAATTGCCCGTCCTTTAATACGATCTTCAAAGACATTAATAACTGCATTGTTTGAGCCACGAACCATCTGTGTTTGAGGCATTTTTCCTTCACCAAGGATACGAACGAATGGCTCATTTGCATATTGTTGCGTTAGCGTAGCACGCAAATCATCAACACTTTTACCAGAAGAAAGTTTTACATGGGCGGTAATTAACTCTCCTCGGCTCATCGGGATGAGATGTGGTGTGAAGTTTACTTGCACAGATAATGGATCCGCACCTGCCGCTTTTGCAATTTCCTGCTCGATTTCAGGTGCATGTCGATGGCTTGCAACACCATAGGGTGTCAATCCTTCACCAATTTCACAGAACAAGGTATTTTGTTTTAAACCACGTCCAGCGCCAGTAACTCCTGACTTGGCATCAATAATCATATCTTCAACCTGAATGACACCAGATTGAACTAATGGAACCAATGCCAATAATGTGGCAGTCGGATAACAACCTGGACAAGCTACCAAACGGCTTTTCGCAACTTTATCACGGTTCAATTCTGTTAATCCATAAGCTGCGGTTATCTGTAAATCAGGCGCGCGATGTTCATGACCATACCATTGAGCATATGTATCTACATTTTCCAAACGGAAGTCAGCAGATAAATCCACAACTTTCACTTTTTCTGGAAGCTGAGCAATAATGTCTTGTGTTGTACCATGTGGCAAACCACAAAAAACAACATCTAAATCATCCCAATCAGCCTGTTCCCAAGTCACTAAATCCGGTAAACCATATCCGCCTAAATGTGGATACACATCTTCCATTGGCTTTCCCGCATGAGAGTTCGCGGTCAAGCATCGGATATCTGCATTCTCGTGATTGATCAGTAATCGTACAAGGTCCGCCCCTGTATAACCACTGGCACCAAGAATACCGATTTTTACTTTGCTTGTCTCAGACATATGATCCTCTCAACTATCGGGATTAATTAATATTTCAAGTCAATATGAGGTACATGATCGCCCCCGATATGACCAGTATTTTTTAAAGAAAACGAGAAAGTAGATTAAAGATTAAAATTAAAGCAAAAATAGCCAACAAACCAAGAAAGATACAATTGGTAGATTTCTTGTTTCCTGTGGCTCCTTCATAAAGTTTCACTTCCTCCTCTTTTAGGACTTGCTGTTTTTTCAAGGCACCTTTTGCGAAGCCTGTCCCAAAACCACTACCTTGCTCTGCTAATTCAGCAAGTTCAGCCTTTGCCCTTATTTCTTTATCTCGTAAAATCTCATCGCGATTTTTATTCATCA
>NZ_SMMC01000162.1 GCF_009711445.1 Curvivirga aplysinae
TCGTCGATGATAATCATTATATTTCATTATACTATTTAAAATTGAACCTCGATCCATAGATAAGGACCGAGGTTATAGAAGTATTCGAACATTCATTTTTAGGTTTAAGCTGATAACGCCGTATATTGCTCCTGGAATTCTGCAGATGGCGGGATCAACTTGATCACATCAATCATGGCCCCGGCCGGATCAGTCATAATGAAATGACGTTGTCCCCAATCTTCATCTCTCAATTCAAGCTTGATCGACATATTGGCAGCTTTCATTTTGTCATAGAAATCGTCTACATCTTCAACTTCAAAATTCAGAATTATACCTTGGGCCTGTTGACGTAGCATCTCTGGTACGGATGGATGATCCGATTTTACAAAAGCCAAATTTATATGCGGCTGTTCTTTCATAGTTAGATGCACATACCAATCACTGTCAAAGCCAACTTCAAAACCAAAATGAGTTTGATAGAAGTCAGACATTTCCTGCACGTTATTCACACATAGAACCGGATAGTAACTAGAGATTTTCATAATTTCCTCCTGTAAATCTCGAAATTTCATCTTATAGACAGATTGTCTATATATTATTTATAGACAATCTGTCTATATGTCAATATGCTAATTTTTAGTTTCATATCTGGATGAAAAATGCCAGAAAAATGGCGCTGATTTTAGCGTTAGGAAATGAGTGTAAAATGAAGAGATGCGGCTGGGCGGAATCTAATCCGTTAGAAACAAAATATCATGACGAGGAATGGGGCGTGCCTGTTCACGATGATCGGCTTTTGTTTGAGATATTGGTTTTGGAAGGTATGCAATCCGGATTAAGCTGGGCAACCATCCTTGCCAAAAGATCAGGCTACCAAGAAGCTGTTGATAATTTCGATGCCGCCAAAATTGCCACCTATGGGGAAGATAAAATTCAAGCCTTGCTGCAGGATGAGCGTGTGGTTCGCAATAAATTAAAAGTGAATGCGATCATCAGCAATGCCAAAGCTTTCCTGAAAATACAGAAAGAACATGGAAGCTTTGATACCTATATCTGGTCCTTCGTGAAGCATGAACCTATCATTAATAACTGGCAGAAAATTGAAGATGTACCGGCTGTCACACCAATCGCGGAAGACATGAGTAAGTCACTCAAAAAACAAGGCTTCAAATTTGTCGGACCAACCACCTGTTATGCTTTCATGCAAGCGGTCGGCATGGTGAATGATCATCTCGTAGATTGCTTCCGGTATCACGAGGTTCAGAAATAAGAGATGAACAAACCTGTCGGTAAAAATAAAGAGAATTTGGAACGTACACGAAAACATCTGATCGACGTGGCGACAGATTGTTTTGCCACATATGGGTTTCGCAAAACGTCTACGACCAAGATTGTAGAAGCGGCAGAAAGTTCACGTGGATCTCTTTATCATCATTTCAAAGATAAGGTCGATATCTTCAAAGCTGTTTATGACAGTTTAGGGGAGAAGATGGGTGAGATTGTGGAAGGCTATGCCACAAAAAACGAAGATCCCCGCACAGACCTGATTGAAGGTTGTGTCGCTTATCTTCATGTCTTTGTTGATGCCGCTTTTGCCCAGGTGATATTAATTGATGGACCCAATGTCCTAGGTTGGGATTATTGTCGATCCCAAGACGAGGAATCCGCCTATGCCGCCTTATTATATGGGGTAGAGGTTAATCAAAGCTCCAAAGAAAATGCAAAATATATCGCCGATTTCCTTTCGGGTGCCTTGGATAGCTATGCCTTGAAAATTGCCACCGCCGAAAATCGCGAAGCAGCCTTTCATAAATATGCAGATGCCTTTCGCAAGATATCTGACCAGATATTGGACTAGATTATAGCTTAGTCCATACGGCAAGTTCATAGCCCTCAGGATCGGTAAACTGAAACCTCTTACCACCGGGGAATTCAAAAATCGGGACTGAGATCTGGCCACCAGCTTTTGTAATATCGGACATAACTTCTTCCAGATCATCCGCATAAAGCACAACAAGTGGACCACCAAGAACCACATCTTCGGGCTTCATCAAGGCAAAGCCACCCTTCATCTTACCGTCATTAAATTCACAATATTCCGGCCCATAATCGGTAAAGGTCCAGCCAAAGGCCTCCCCATAAAAGCTTTTGGCCCGTTCGATATCTGTGACATTCAGTTCCACATAATTGATACGACGATCATCATCATGATCCTCGATACCAAGCATATCCGTCACCGCATCAACAACTTCTTCGATAATTTCATCCATAAAAAAGGCTCCTTCCCGCAACTGGGAGGAGCCTATCAAAAAGAGTCAGACCAATCTAGAAATTAATCTTCAAAATCATCTTCATCATGACCTTTTGCCACATCGGCTTGCACAACAGGGTTACGCAATAGTGCATCCACATGAGAACCTTCATCGAAGCTTTCGTCATATTGGAAAGAAAGACGAGGCGCATATTTCAAATGAACTGATTGTGACACCTGGGTTTTCAAATACACAGCCGCACCACGCAAAGCTTCCAGCACTTGATCACGTGGCACACGGTCTTCACCACCCAATGGCACGATAAAACATGTGGCGTTGCGCAAGTCAGGGCTGGCACGCACTTCAGTCACCGTCAGATTTGCTTTTTGCAAGATCGGGTTACGAAACTCACCACGCATGATAATCGAAGACAACGCATGGCGGATTTCTTCGCCAACCTTTAATTGGCGTTGCGAACGACCTACACCAGAACGATTTTTATGTGCCATTTTACAATTTCCAAACTTAAACAAGAAGAGGGAGAGTATGACACCCTCCCCCTAAACGCATATGAAGATATGTGATTAAAGTTCGCGTGCGATTTCTTCAATCTCAAAGGCTTCGATCACGTCGCCAGCTTTGATATCTTCGTAATTTTCGAATGCCATACCACATTCATAACCGGATTGAACTTCCTTCACATCGTCTTTGAAACGACGCAAGGTTTTCAATGTGCCTTCATGGATCACAACGTTATCACGCAACAAGCGTACTTTCGCGCCACGTTTCACCATGCCTTCAGTCACATAACAACCACCGATCTTACCGGCTTTGGTAATGTTGAAGACTTCGCGAATTTCAGCATAACCCAAGAAGTTCTCACGAACTTCAGGTGCCAACATACCGCCAAGAACTTTCTTCACGTCATCAATCATATCATAGATCACGGAATAGTAACGGATGTCTACGCCATCGCGACGGGCCATATCACGAGCTTGCGGATTTGCACGCACGTTAAAGCCCATACATACACCACCTGTGGACGCGGCCAAAGTCACATCAGACTCTGTCAAACCACCAACAGCACCATGAAGGACACGTACTTTCACTTCGTCATTGGCAAGTTTCTCTAGAGACGCTGTAATCGCCTCCAAGGACCCTTGTACGTCGGTCTTGATCACCACAGGCATTTCTTTAATTTCACCTGCTTTAATCTGACTGAACAATTGATCCAAGCTGCTCATGCCTTGTGTCACAATTTGCTTCGCCGCTTTCGCCTTGCGTTGACGATATTCAGCGATCTCACGTGCTGTTGCCTCATCATCTACAACGGCGAAATCATCACCTGCAGATGGTGTTCCTTGGAAACCGAGGATTTCCACAGGTACAGATGGACCAGCTGTTTTGATCTTACGACCTTTGTCATCCAACAAGGCACGAACACGACCAGATTCACCACCCGCGACAAAGATATCGCCGACAGAAATTGTACCACGTTGGATCAAGACAGTTGCAACAGAACCACGGCCTTTTTCCATACGTGCCTCAACAACCGCACCTTCAGCTTTACGATCAGGATTGGCTTTTAATTCCAGAATCTCCGATTGAAGAAGGATATGTTCTTCCAAATCATCAAGACCTGTACGTGCTTTCGCAGAAACTTCTACACATACAATCTCACCACCCATATCTTCCGGGATCAAATCATTTTCCAGAAGTTGAGTTTTAATACGCATTGGGTCAGCTTCAGGCTTATCACATTTGTTGATCGCAACAATGATCGGCACTTCCGCTGCTTTGGAATGGGCAATCGCCTCTTTGGTTTGTGGCTGGATACCATCATCCGCCGCAACAACCAAAACTACGATATCTGTTACAGACGCACCACGCATACGCATTTGTGTGAAGGCTTCGTGACCCGGTGTATCAAGAAATGTAATTTGATCACCAGACGCCATCTCAACCTGATAGGCACCAATATGCTGGGTAATACCGCCAGCTTCACCAGCTGCCACATCAGTTGCGCGCAACGCATCCAACAAGGATGTTTTACCATGGTCAACGTGACCCATAACAGTCACAACTGGGGCACGGGAAACCATATCAGCTTCATTATCCGCTTCACCAACCAAGATATCCTCGACATCGGATTCCGCAACACGAACAATTGTGTGACCAAATTCTTCGATCACCAATTCCGCTGTATCTGGATCGATAGATTGGTTTTGTGTTGCCATCACGCCCATTTTCATCAAAGACTTGATCACATCACCTACACGTTCCGCCATACGGTTTGCCAGTTCAGCAACCGTAATGCTTTCAGGTACTGTCACCTCACGAGAGATTTTCTCGTTACGGTTACGCATGTCCTGTGCTTGTAGCTTTTCTTTTTCACGACGGCGTTTTACCGCGGCTAAAGATTGCGTACGTGGTTGGCCCTCATCACCATCCAACGCCTGTGTAATCGTCAATTTACCTTGACGACGACGTGGCTCACCGCGACTAGCACGGGATGGCTGAGGTGCTGCTTGTGTTTTCTTCTCTACAGGTCTCTTCTTCGGCCCGCGATTAGCACCACCGGCGTCATCAGCAACCACCGCTGCTTTAGGTGCCGCTTTATTTTCTTTAGGTGCAGATTTTGACCCAGCCGCTGCTTTTTCAGCGTCACGTTTCTTTTCTTCTTCGGCCAATTGACGGGCTGCTTCTTCTTCAGCGGCACGTTTTGCTTCCATTTCAGCTTTCATTTTTGCTTCAACTTCGGCACGAGCTTTTTCAGCTTCTGCGTCTTTGACCTTTTGCTCTTCTTCTTCCTTACGACGTTCTGCAGCTTCTTTCGCACGACGATCAGAATCTTCACGTTCTTTGCGTAGACGCTCTTCTTGTTCCGCTGCGCCTGCCAACGCTTTCATACGTGCATCACGTTCAGCATCAGATAAACCATCCATTGCTGGTGAATAGGTTGCCGCAGATGTCGACGCCTTACCGCCTTCTTCCACGGCACGCATCTTACCACTTGCACCACGTTCAAATGTACGTTTGCGTTTCACTTCAACAGTCACGGTCTTGGAACGGCCATGGCTAAAGCTTTGCTTAACTTGACCAGTTTCTACAGTCTTCTTCAGTTCAAGCCGACCTGGCTTGTCCAGAGTTAATTTAGAACCGCCTTTATTTTTGTCGTCGCTCATTTTAACCTTCTTCCTTGATGCCTGCTTCCTTACGGAAACCCGCCAACCGTGCCGTATCGGCCTTTAAACTGTCTGTTAAGCCCCCCGGCAACAGATAGGCATGTATCACCATATCTCGCCCGAAAGCCATTCCGATTTCTTCTGCATCCAAGACATCCGAAACCGGTGTTTTTAACGCAACAGCCAGTTGTCCGACCTTGCGTTTTCCATCATCTGCCCCATCACGGGCTGCTAAAACCAATCCTGCCGCCGGTCGCGCTTCGGCTTTTAGGGCTGAACGCACCTTTTCAAAACCGACTATGGCCTGTCCCGCACGATTTGCTAAAGACAGGCTCTCGCTGCAACGGCGAACCAACAGTTTTTCCAATTGTGCAACAAAATCATCCGAAATGATAACTTTGCTACGCGCTGCCTTAGCGAATAATCCGCGTTTAGCTGCTTGACCCAGTAAATCTGACGATGCACTCGCCCACATACCACGTCCCGGTAAAACTGCTTTCAGATCCGGCACCAAAGCCTGATCAGGCCCCAATACAAAACGGATCATCTCTGATTTTAATTTACGTTCCCCAGATACCAGACATTTCCGCATGGGATCTGTCTTTTGTTTCTTGGAACGTTTTCCAGCTACATCCGGACCATCATCCAAACAATCAGCTGAAATTTCCGCTTCTGTTGTTTCGCTTTCCATATTCTGATCAGACATGTTCAAGTTCTTCCAACAGAAGCGTTCTATCCTAAAGCAAAGTTGCTAAATTAAGCGTCTTCACCTTCTTCAGAAGCAGCCGCACGCATTTCGTCCAACTCTTCTTGTGTAAACCAACCAGCAGCCACACGCGCTTCCATAATCAAGTCGCTTGCTTCTGCTTCAGTCATTGGGAATTTACGCAAGATACCATCTTCTTTGTCAGTCAACTCATCTGCGGCCAAATCCGCGAAATCATCTAAGGATTTCACATCAGCTTCACCAAGTGCCACCAACATTGCTGGTGTCAATGCTTCAACATTGCTCAGATCATCTGCGATACCCAGTTCAACACGACGCGCTTCTAGACGCGCAGATTCTGCTTCCAAGAAGTTACGTGCACGATTACGAAGTTCTTCAGCCAACTCTTCATTGAAACCTTCAATACCTGCCAATTCTTCAACAGGTACGAAGCCAACTTCCTCAACGGAAGTGAAACCTTCGGTCACCAACAAACGTGCAATCACTTCGTCTACGTCTAATGCATTCATGAAAGAGTCAGAACGTTCAGCAAATTCAACTTGGCGCTTCTCAGACTCTTGTTCTTCGGTCATGATATCGATATCCCAACCGGTTAACATGGACGCCAAACGTACGTTTTGTCCACGACGACCAATCGCAAGGGATAGTTGCTCATCAGGAACAACAACTTCCATCTTACCTGTTTCTTCGTCCATCACGATTTTAGAAACTTCAGCTGGTGCCAACGCATTTACCACGAAGGAAGCTTCGTCTTCGGTCCATGGAATGATGTCGATTTTCTCGCCTTGAAGTTCAGCCACAACAGCCTGAACACGAGAACCACGCATACCTACACAAGCCCCTACAGGGTCGATAGATGTGTCATTGGAAATCACACCCATCTTCGCACGGGAACCCGGATCACGGGATACAGATTTAATTTCAATTACGCCATCATAAATTTCTGGTACTTCCTGCGTAAACAAAGCCGCCAAGAATTGCGGATGTGTGCGCGATAGGAAGATTTGCGGACCACGTTGTTCTTGACGAACATCATGGATATAGGCGCGGATACGATCACCACGTTTGAAATGTTCACGTTGAATCACTTCGTCACGGCGCAAGATGGCTTCTGCGCGACCCAAATCAACAGTT
Organism: Curvivirga aplysinae; assembly: GCF_009711445.1. Lineage (GTDB taxonomy): Bacteria > Pseudomonadota > Alphaproteobacteria > UBA8366 > Aestuariispiraceae > Curvivirga > Curvivirga aplysinae. Next base: position 7,281 of record NZ_SMMC01000162.1, read on the forward strand.
ACGTTACCAAATTCAATACGCTTAACAACGCCATTGATGATTTCACCAACACGATCTTTATATTCTTGATACTGACGCTCACGTTCAGCTTCACGAACTTTCTGTACGATAACCTGTTTCGCTGTCTGTGCTGCAATACGGCCGAAATCAATCGGCGGCAATTCATCAACAATAAACTCACCTGCAGTCGCATTTGGCATGAAACGCAAAGCTTCTTTCAAAGAAATCTGTGTCGCTTCATCTTCGACTTCGTCTACGATCTCTGTGTAACGCGCTAGTTTGATTTCACCGTTTTTACGGTCAATCTCTGCGCGGATATCGTGATCATGACCATATTTGGAACGACCTGCTTTTTGAATAGCTTGCTCCATCGCTTCCAAAACATGTTCGCGATCGATGCTCTTTTCCCGTGCTACTGCGTCAGCCACTGCCAACATATCTGTGCGGGTAATCGTAACACCTTCCATCGTACTTCATCCGTTTTCTAGCTGTCGTCCACTAAAGAACTGTCACAGCGGTTAGCCAATACCAAAGAGCGCTCACTTAGATTAAGGATTACTCTTCATTCTTCTCTGCTTGCGCTTCATCAAAAGCTTTCTTAGAAGCTTCCATCAAAGCATCGGACATTACTAATTTTGCCCGATCAATATCATCATATGGCAAAGCGATTTCCACCAATTCACCCTGATGATCAATTTCTAGATGAACATCGTCATCAACCATGCCCAAAAGTTTTCCACGGAAACGTCTTTGATTTTCAACAGCATATTTCAGCTCGATCTTCGCTTCATAACCAGCGAAACGGGCATAATCCCGTTGACGAACCAAAGGACGATCAATACCCGGTGAACTAACCTCTAAATTGTAAGCTTTCTCAATCGGGTCTTCCACATCCAGAATAGCGGACACGGCACGGCTAACAGTTGCACAATCTTCAACATCCACAGGCTTTTCATCCAACCGATCAATCATAATTTGAACGGTGACAGTTTCCTTACCGGACATTTGAATACGCACGATAAAATATCCCAAATCTTCAAGGGAGGGTGCGATCAATTCTTCAACTTGCGTTACAGCCGCCATGGCTACTCCTTCAACTATACCATCAATAACGCTCTAAACCTAGCTTCTTCGCCACTTTCAGCGATTTGCCTTTAGAAGTTTTCACTTGATTTAGGCAATAAAAAAGGCGGGCCTTGGCCCACCGTCAACATCGTTGCCTCAAGGCACGTTATTAAGGTTGCGCTCTATATAAGGGAAAGCCTCAAAAATATCAAGTAAAATCTTGTCTATAAGAATAGCAGCCAAATATGACAGATTCCTTGCACCCCATGTTATTGGCGAAATCTAGCTACGTGTTGCCAAGAAAGCACCGGCTCCCACCATAATGGAACCTGCCGAACGATTAAGTTTTCGCATGGCGGATTGGGATTGAAACCAGCGTCGCGCTTGGGAGGCAAAAATCGCAATCACCATCAACCCAATCATTAATCCCACTAAAGTTAAAACAGAAGCCAGCACAATATCCTGCGTGGTTAAGACCGTTAAATCCATAAAGGTTGGCAAGAAAGCAATATAGAACAGGATCACCTTGGGATTTGAGGCAGAGATCAAAAAGCCCTGCACAAAGCTCATGACATGGCCTTTTTTGTTATCTTTTGCAGATAATCCGTTCAGATCAACAGGTGCAGTCCACATTTTATAGCCAAGATAAATCAGATAAGCTGCTCCAACAAAACGAATGATCGTAAAGAGCTCCCCCCAATGTTGGGCAATTGTCGCCAAACCAAAGCATGCTGCCACCAGATAAAACACATCACTCACCGACATGCCTAAAGAAAGCATCACGCATTGACCAGCCCCCTTGGTTAAGGCACGCGCAAGAATAGCAAAAATACCCGGGCCAGGCGTCACACTAAAAATCAAAACAGCAATAAAAAATGAAACCGCACTTTCAAAAGACATCGTCACACATCCATATTTCCATTAACCACACTCACCTTATAACGCGCGGTTAATTTCAAATACAAGTGACGAATTGTATCAGATACAATTCCTAAACAGCAAAGGCTTGATAGACATGATCTAAAAACAATCTCACTCGTCTTGGCTGTAAATCGCGACTTGGATACACTAGATAGATACCAATTTTTGGGAATTCTACATCTAACGAAATTTGCCTCACCAAACCTTCATTAATCATATCTTCAGCCATTATTCTAGGCAAAAGCCCCACACCCATCCCTCTCTTAATCGCCTCTTTATGCGATTGCGTATGGTTTACAACCATCTTCCATGGTTGTCGAATTTTCCGAATACCCTTTGCAGTCAAAACTGGCCACCCATCCCCGATCTTAGATGCCCCAAAGCTAATACAATCATGGCTTGATAGATCTTCCAAGTTCTCCGGCTCCCCTCTTTTCATCAAGTAACTTGGTGCAGCCAACAAAACAAACTCTGTTTCACCAAGCTTTCTAATAATCAGACTGCTATCCTCCAGAGCAATTGCCAAACGGATGGCGATATCGGTACCCTCTGCCACAAAATCTGTTTTTGCATTATCCAACAACAAATCAAAAGTGACATCAGGATATCGAACTCGAAAGGATTCAATCAAATCTAAAAGATATGGAATAGCAAGTCCTTCAGGTGCAGACAGTCGAATAATGCCACTTGGATCTCGCTTCTCTTTATTTGAAATATTCTGTTCCAAAGTAGCAACTTGATCAAGCGCATCGCGACAACCTTTATAATAACGTCGCCCTTCATCCGTCACTTCCATAGATCGCGTTGTACGGCTCAGCAACCTCAACCCCAATAGGTTTTCCAAATCAGCTACATGACGCCCTACAATAGCAGGCGTTACACCCTGATCATCCGCTACCGCCGCGAAACTACCTAATTCAACCACACGGCAAAATAATGCCATTTTCTTTAATTTATCCATTCGATACTTTTTATCATTTCAATTGATATTTCAATATTAATTATATTTATTTGAGTATCGCTTATATTTTCTCTTAGACCCATTTCAGGATTATAGAAGGAAAATAAAAATGCGTGCTAAACATACAAATAAATCTGAGGTAGAGACCTTCAAATCAGAAGGCGGCGAAACAACCGCTTTTTTACTAACGTCCCAAGACACTGATAAACGAGTCACGATATCCGAAAGTGATTTGCCTGCAGGAAATAGTGCGCCCTGGCATTACCATGATTTCGATGATGAAATTTTCTATATCATCTCAGGAGAAGTTGAATTCGGTGTAAATGAAGATGTAATAGTTGCCAAACCTGGCGACATTATCATGGCAGGCCCAAAAGTACACAGACGTTTTACAGCACTTAAAGACAGTCGCTTTTTAGTCATCAATGCCCCAGGCGGACCCGCCGAAGCATTTATCAAAGATATTTTTTCACTAGATGGTAATATTACTCAATCTGACGAAACGCGTTTCGCAACCAGATATGGTATCCATTTAGTAAAAAAATAATCTACCTGATATTCTTTCATCGTGTTTTTCGCATAAAGCGCAGGTAATGCGGGTTACCCGCCAAAGCTTTTTGTTCATAGCGGGTTGCAGGCCAATCATCACGACGATTATACCAATCTTTTGGACCTTCATCGATCCAGTCCAGATTTTCCGAAGCCATTAAATGCATCATCGCCCAACGCACATATTGTTTATGATCACTTGCCAAACGAAATTCGCCACCATCCCGAAGAAGACGTTCAAATTTCGGAATATTATGCGGCCCGACAAAACGACGTAAACGATGTTTGTATTTCGGCCATGGATCAGGAAAAAGAACAAAGATCTTCGACAAACAGCCATCCGGAAGTTTATCCATGATTTGTCTCGCATCATCAGAATGCACGCGCACATTTGCCAGTTTCTCATCTTCCAGATGGACCAATAAACGTGCCACACCATTGATAAACGGCTCACAACCGATGATACCTACATGGGGATTATTTTGGGCCTGCCATGCCAGATGCTCCCCAGAACCAAATCCGATTTCCAACCAATATTCTTTTTTCTCTTCCCCAAAAACTTGCGCCAAATCGATTTGATCCACGGAAGTATCTACACCAAGAGTTGGAAGAACCTCATCCACCAATTGCTGTTTCTTGTCATTCAATGTACGCCCATGACGACGTCCAAAGAATTTAATCTCATTCGGATTTTGCTCAGAATATAAAGGGTTTTTAGTTGGATCATATTTATCCGTCATTGGGCCCGGCCTTCTTCCTTTTATAACAGGACACATAAAATTATGGCCCCGAGAATACCCGAGGCCATATTTATTTTCAATTTTGAAACTGTCTTTTAGATTGCCGCTTTAAGAGCGTCAACCAAATCTGTTTTCTCCCAAGAGAAGTGACCAGCTTCTGTCGGTGTACGACCAAAGTGACCATAAGCAGAAGATGGCGCATAAATTGGACGGTTCAAACTCAAATGTGTACGGATACCACGTGGGCTTAAATCCATCGCTTGTTGAACAGCAGCTGCGATTTTCTCATCCGCAACCGTACCTGTGCCATTTGTATTTACGTAAACAGATAATGGCTTGGAAATACCGATCGCATAAGAAACCTGAATCACACAAGACTCAGCCAATTCAGCCGCAACCACGTTTTTCGCCAAGTAACGTGCTGCATAAGCCGCAGAACGGTCAACCTTGGTTGGATCTTTACCAGAGAAAGCACCACCACCATGAGGCGCTGCACCACCATATGTATCAACAATGATCTTACGACCAGTCAAACCAGCATCCCCATCCGGGCCACCAATTACGAAGCGACCTGTCGGGTTTACATAAAATTCATCTGCTGGGCACATCCAACCTTCTGGCAATACTTTCTCAACATGGGAACGTACTAATTCACGCAATGCGTCTTGTGGCATGCCTTCGTTATGTTGTGTGGATACAACGATAGATGTGGCACGAACAGGTTTACCATTTTCATAAGCCAATGTTACCTGAGATTTCGCATCTGGACCCAAACCACTTGCTGCATCCGCATGGCGATGTTCCGCCAAACTGCGCAAAATACGGTGGGAAAGATCGATTGGTGCCGGCATCAAACTTTCTGTTTCACGACATGCGTAACCAAACATGATACCTTGGTCACCCGCACCTTCTTCCGTGTCAGTACCCGTACCTTCGTCAACACCCTGCGCAATATCCACAGATTGATCGTGGACCAGACAATCAACATTCATATTCGCCCAATGGAAACCATCCTGCTCATAACCGATTTCTTTTACTGCTTGGCGTGCAACCTCAATCATTTCCGCTTTGGTGACTTCTTCTTTACAACGAACTTCACCAGCCAAAACTAATTGTTGTGTTGTTGCCAATGTCTCAACAGCAACACGTGCTTCTGGGTCTTTACCCAAAAACAAATCAACAATGCCATCAGACACACGGTCACAAACTTTATCTGGATGTCCTTCAGATACAGACTCACTTGTGAATAGGTAATTACCATTTGCCATTTTCGGGATATCTCCAAAAAACTCCATTTTTTCCATCACTTCATTCATCAGTCAAAAATGGATATATAAACTTTTCTTTATCTGTTTCGTCTTTTGACAGTTTTTACCGAACAGGTCAACCGAAATATCGAATTTTGTGCGATATTTCGGACATACCCAATCCACATCCTATTAAAGAAATATTTTTACTTCCCCTGCTGAAATTTCTTCTTTGCAATGATCACAGCCCCCTCTATCTCTTGCTTAAGACCATCGAAAGTCTCATGAGTTGGATTAATAACTCCAATCCAATTCATCCAACCATAGACAGGATGCGGCATAATTGTGTTTATCTGTGTAAAGTCATGCCCAGTTTCCACCACCCCACCTGCGCTAGGCCTTAATGGTTTTGAACCAAAGCGAGCAGCAAAAGATTTGGGACCAACCCCAATGTTTAAACGATATAGATTGCCTCTGTTTAATTCAGAGGCACGATCATTTTCACCATCTCTTTCTTTAAAGGATAAAACATAAACACCCTTGGGAAGTTTACTTCCCGGGTTATAGAATAAGGCGCGCTCCCCCCAATTTTCCGATAAAACAAGTCCCTCATATGTTGACAACATATAGTCAACAATATCTTCAATAGATGCTGTTAACGATTGCTTATCATTAAGTTGGTCACTGGGCATGCTGTACTTCTCTTTTTAAAAATCTTGAGCAACATGCAGCTACCACCCCAAGGATAATCGCAACCACCAACATTGGTATCAACATATCCTGCATGGCTTGTATGAACACAAACTCTATCATCCATGGGCTATTTAAGAAAATTGCCACCAAAATACCCTTCAATAAAAAATTCATTTTTAAATTTACCACATGAATGACCCAACCAACTGCCATCCAGAATAGTAATGCTTGCACCAACATAGCACCTGAGATTGGCAAACCTGACATCCAAAACAGCAAGCAATCCAGTCCACCAATCACCAAACCAATAATCAATCCTTGAATATGCATTTCTTTCTCCAATTTATTTCAGAACGATAGGTGATAAATATCGCATCACAAAATTATTGCAACATTTTTCTGAACGATAAGTGATTTATTGTGTTATAAAATTTAATGTGTTAAGAAATATTTATGGGTAGAAAAAAGACATATGACAGAGCCGAAGTCCTTGAAAAAGCGATGGCTCTTTTTTGGCAACTTGGTTATGAAGGTGCGCATCTAAGCAAACTTGTTGAAATCACAGGTTTGAACAGATTTGGGCTATATAAAGAATTTAATGGAAAAATGGGACTATTCGAAGAAGCCTTGGAGCTTTATTTGGCACGCGCCAAAATACATTATGATAATTGCCTCAAAAAAGATTTAAGTGGGTTGGAAGCCATCGAAACATACTTCAAATCCATAACCTATGATCCTGAATATCATGGCTGCTTCATGATCAATAGCATGATTGAAAGAAATTTGATTTCTGAAAATGGGTTTCAACAGGTGATGGATTTAAAAGAATATATCCGTGTCCTTTTCATGCAAAATATTGAAATCGGACAAAGAAACGCTGAAATCTCAACACAAACCGAGCCAGAAATTATCGCTGATCATTTATTATCTCTGGATCAGGGGCTTTCTATTTTTGGAATTGGCTCACCGGATAACGAAAGATTACAAAAAATAATCGCCTTCAATATGGACCAGCTCAAAGCAAAAGGCCCAACCTAAAAGCTGAACCTTTCTATCTCACTTATATACAGTAATCTATTGTCCTTTTGGACGAAGGTTTCGGGCGTGGAAAACGTAACCGATCAAATTCATCAAAACCTGCGCAGCCAGAATACTTGTCGTGCCTGTTTGATCATAATCCGGGGCCACCTCACATAGATCAATTCCGACAACTTCACCCATATGTGCCACACCCTGTAAAATTTCCATCACTTCATAATATAGGAAACCACCATGACTAGGTGTACCCGTGCCAGGCGCAATAGAGGGATCAAAACCATCAATATCAATGGTGATATAGTAATTCACACCTTTTGGGATCAGATCCAACACCCCTTGCACGCCGAGTTTACGAACCTGACGCACAGAAAGAATGGTTGACCCAGCATCACGTGCTGCTTGATGATCATCTCTATTAGATGAAGACACATTACGAATGCCTAATTGCGTCATCCCAGTAATATGATCTTGCTCAGACGCACGACGGATCGGATTTCCGTGACCAAAACGTACGCCATGACGTTCATCCACAAAATCAAGATGTGCATCAATTTGAATGATATGAAGAGGCCCCTTACCTTCAAAGGCGCGAATGATAGGAGCATTTACGGAATGATCGCCTCCAACAACAACAGGTAAAGCACCAGATTCCAGAATTTTACGAACACCATACTCAATATTAGCGTGGCTTTTTTCAGTATCGGTATGCACCATATCTGCATCCCCGATATCCACCATATTGACGCCATCCATATACATTACATCATCTTCATGATCATAAGCACCACCATGACCAAAGGAAAATAATGTAGAAGCTTCACGCACACCACGTGGCCCCATACGCGCACCTGATCGCCATTGGGTTCCACAATCAAATGGCGCACCCATAAAGGCCACATCGGCCTTAATATTGTCCCAGTCTTCGCAAATTGGGCTTTTCGCAAAGGTACAAAATCCAACGAATGGCAGGTTCAATCGACCTTTATCATATGTATTGTCACTCATTTCCTGATCACCCTTTCATATTGTTTAAGCGTTTCTACAAACAATATGACAGGAAATTATACATCAAAAAATATGAATTATATTATGCTTACATTACATTTATTTATATAATTGAATTTCCAAATCTTCGACGAATAGTTTAACGATCTGTTGCATAGAGGGTGCTTTTCGGATGGCCAGCTGAATTTCTGACTGCCAGTTTAACCCCAAATGATCCAAACTTCGCATCTCCCCCTTATCCACCCAGGTCTTTGCATAATGAACGGGTAAAAAACCCATAAAGCGCCCGCTTATAATTAAATGTGCCAAAGCTTCCATATTTGAAACAAAGGCCGGATTTGGGCTTTTGCGAAAATGAAATAAGTCTGTTGTTTGTAGATAACTTCTTGATGCGATGGAATAATCTTCTAAGGTCTCAAGATTAATTTCATCATCTTTCATCTCAAACAATGGATGTGCTTTTCCAAGATAAAATTTATGATCTTCCATATAAAGATATTGATAATCAATCGCCTGATGTTTCTGTGCAAATATACTGATGGCAATATGAATGTTACCGCTTAACAACTCTCTCTCCAGATAATCTGGGGATAAGGTTTTAAGGGATAATCCAACTTCATTTTCACGCGCATAAAATCGGTTAATCGCTCTTGCCAAGGGGGATTGGGGATCCGTGACCGTACTATCAATAACCCCAATACGTAGTTCTCCGGTTAATTTATTACGCAACTCCCCTAAATCCGCATCAAAATCAGAAATGGCATTTAGCATCTCCCGACATTTGCGATAGGTGATCTCCCCTTTTTCCGTTAGACGAAAACCGCTACGCCCACGATGGCATAGCTGGAAGCCAAGACGAATTTCAAAATCGCGAATATGGGTTGATATAGCTGGTTGGCTCATTCCTAAAACAGTTTGGGCACCGGAAAAACCACCATATTCCACAACGGTGCAGAAGGTTTGCATATGTTTAACAGAATGCATGTTTTACCCCTCCAAATCCGTATTATCCCGGAGATGCGTGACCATATAATCCACAAATGCTCTAACTTTCGCCGACGCCATTCGACCTTCCTGATGCACCACATGAATAGGGATACGGTCTTGTTCAAACTCTTCAAGAATGGTTTTTAAACTTCCATCCTGAAAATATGGAATAACCTGATAAGAAAGCAAACGGGAAATCCCGCCCCCACGTTTAACTGCCTCAATAACCGCATCATTTGTATTCATCCTCAATTGCGGCAAAATTCCAACCCGGAACTCTTTACCATTTTCAACAAAAGGCCATTCTTGACCAGCCCCCATCGCCATGGATTGGACAACTCGATGCGATTTCAAATCTTTCGGATGCTGCGGAATACCATTATTTTTCAAATAATCAGGTGATGCAAACATAACCCGCCTGACATACCCAACACGAATGGCCGTCAATGATGAATCCGGTAGTTCACCAATACGGATGGCAACATGCATACCTTCATCCATCATATTCACTACTCGATCCACAAATAAGGTTTCTGCAGATACTTCGGGATATTCTAGTAAAAATTCATTCAAAACTGGTGTCACAAAATAACGCCCAAACAGAACGGGGGCAGTCACCCTCAACAAGCCTTTGGGTGTTGCATGCGTTCCTATGGCCGCGAGTTCTGCTTCTTCCAAATCGACAAGAATACGCTGACTATCCTCAAAGAAACGTTCCCCACTTTCTGTTAAACGAACAGAACGGGTCGTTCGGGTTAACAAACGTGTTCCCAGTCGATCTTCCAATGTGGAAATCGCGCGAGTTGCAGCAGGTGGTGATAAATTCAAAGCACGTGCAGCGGCAGCAAAGCTGCCTGTTTCCACCACTTTGACAAATACTTGCAGACTATGGAAACGATCCATTTAATTATTCCGATTATCGTAATAGTAACTTATCAAAAACAGATATTAACACATTTATAGGAATTAACTATATTTTTTCCTGTGAACGGCAGGTTGCCTCTTAATCCCCTATATCCCCCGAATACTAAGGTATCTTCCGTTCACAAACTAAATAGCTACAACTTTAAATTCAAAGGAGTAAATAAATGTCTCGTATATCTATTGTTACACAAGAAACCGCCGATTCAGATCAAAAAGAGCTATTAGATGCGATCCAAAATAAACTGGGGATGGTGCCAAACTTTTTGAAAATCTTGGCGCATTCACCGGATGCCTTAAAAGCTTTCCTTGGATTACATGGTATTGCAGAAACAGGTTCTTTAAGTGCCCAAACCCGTGAGCGTATTGCACTTGTTATCGCACAAGGGAATTCATGTGAATATTGCCTCTCTGCCCATAGCGCTATTGGTAAGAAAGCAGGCCTAAGCAATAGCGAAATAGAAGCTAACCGTAACGGCACATCCCAAGATGCAAAAGCTGCGGCGGCTGTTGAATTTGCCAAAGCTTTGAACACCCATATGGGTGATGTAACACAAGCGGAGTTTAACGCGGTGCGCGAAGCAGGATACAGTGACTCTGATATTGTCGAAATCATCACGCATGTCGGCATGAATATTTTGACAAACTTGATTGGTAAGGCGACACATGTAGATATCGATTTTCCAAAAGTGTCACTTGAAAGCAATCAGGCTGCTTAAAGTTAAAACATATTTCTGGGCTCATTTATATAGAGAAAAATGAGCCCTTAGGAGATTTATCATGGCTCGAAAATTTGCAGAAATCACCTTCACCGCCTCAGTGAAAGCCGCACAAGAGAAATATGGCAGCCGTCAGTCAAATCAAGGTTTTGAAGTTATGGAAACAGGACCAGATTTAATCTCATCAGTTGAAGCTGAATTCATTCATGCCCGTGACGGGTTTTATCAAGCAACTGCCAATGCAGAAGGTTGGCCCTATGTGCAGTTTCGCGGCGGCCCAAAAGGTTTTTTGCGCGTGATTGATCAACAAACCCTCGGCTATGCGGATTTTCGTGGCAATGTCCAATATCTTTCCGTTGGAAATATTGGAGAAAATGATCGTATTGCTTTAATCCTGATGGATTATGCCAATCGTCGACGTCTTAAAATCTGGGCGCGTGCATCCATTGTAGAATATGACGATAATCCTGAACTTATTTCAAAACTGGAAATCCCAACATATCGTGCACGCGTAGAACGCGGTATTATTTTAAAGGTGGAAGCCTTTGATTGGAATTGCCCGCAACATATCACCCCACGGTTTACCGAAGATGAAATCAATCAACTCATCACCCCAATGCAACAACGCATCGACGAGTTAGAAAATAATAGAAAAACAAATACTCAAACCAAAAGTCTGGGTTGGGGCGAGTTGAAAATAGAAGTAACAGGTATCCGCCAATTAACGCCAGATGTGCGGGCTTATGAGTTTCGTCGTCCCGATCGGTCTGACTTGCCTGCAGTCAGCGCAGGGTCACATCTGACCATCCCCGTGGAAATGACAGATGGCCAAATCGTCGATCGCACCTATTCCGTCGCAAATAATCCCAACCGTCGTGACATTTATGAAATCGCGGTCTTAAAAGAAAAGGATGGGCGTGGGGGGTCCAAAGCAGTCCATGATAAACTTCAATTAGGCTCAATCCTTAATATTGACCTACCTAAGAATACCTTTCCGCTTCATGAGGAAAAAAGACCAACCATTTTAATTGCGGGCGGTATTGGTATCACCCCTATTAAATCAATGGCACAGGAATTACGTCGTCGACGTCACCGTTTCGAACTTCACTATGCTGCGCGATCTCGTCGTCATATGGCTTATCGCAATAAACTGGAGCTTGAATTGGGAAATGATCTACATCTTTATCCGCTAGACGAGGATAAAATGTTAGATATCCAATCCCTCCTTAAGAACGCCCAGAAGGAGACGGAATTTTATATTTGTGGTCCGCAAGGTTTGATCACCGCTTTTGTTGATATGGCTGAAACAATCGGCTTTCCGAAAGAGCAAATCCACTACGAATTGTTCAAAAATTCAACAAATACCGAACATAATACCGCATTTGATATCTATCTTGAAAAATCAGATAAATACCTTCATGTGGCAGAAGATCAAAGCATCCTTGATGCCATGTTAGATTCTGGTTTACAGCCGCAATTTGGTTGCACCACAGGGGGATGTGGACAATGTGCCGTAAAAGTCTCTCAAGGTGAAATCGATCACAGAGATTTAGCACTGTCAGATCAACAAAAGGAAAAAGAAAACTTGATCTGTATCTGTGTATCCCGTGCCAAAAGCAAACAGTTGGTCCTAGACGCATAAAGGAGATATAAGATGAAAGATATTTCTTTGAAAGTTCCTTTTTGGAAATCACGGGAACAAATCCCTGCACGCCCTAGTTTGAAAGTCGCGTGTCTATCGGGCTTAGGTGCTATGCTGGGTATTTTGGGTTTGAGTTTCACATCCAAAATCATGGAGATGCCATTGCTTATGGCGCCATTTGGTGCGTCTTGCTTCCTAATTTTTGCCTTACCTGCAAGCCCATTAGCGCAACCGCGAAATGTCATATTTGGACATTTCTTCTCAACCATGATCGGGCTGTTAATGTTCAATATTTATGGAGACAACCAAATTGCTATGGGAATCGCAGTCGGTTTAGCCGTGTTCATCATGCTGATTACCCGCACAGGTCACCCACCTGCAGGCGCGGATCCAATCGTCATTTTCTTGGTTCAACCAGGTTGGCATTTCTTAATCCTGCCAACTTTGATTGGCGCAATCGGTCTCGTTCTCATTGCATTGATCTTTAACAATTTAAGGCCAAATATAAGATATCCGACATATTGGTAATAAAAGGGGCAGATTTTTCTGCCCTTATTTTTGTTATTTCATGAAACTGTCTTAAAACTTCGCTAAGTAGACGATCTTTTCTCTTACAATTTCATCTGCAGGAATAATATGGAACAGCTTTTCACCCATTATGGGGTTGATTGGGTTGCGATGACCCTAAGTGTACTTGGTGCCTATATGTTGGGAAATAAAAATCAATATGGGTTTATTGTTTTTGCCATTTCGAATGTAATGTGGATTTTCCTCGGCCTCACTTGGATGACCAGTATCGGTATGGCGATCGGTAATTTGGTTTTCTGCTTGATCAATTTACGTGGATATTGGAATTGGCGCCAGCAGAAACTAGCCAACGCATAAAAAATGCCGACAGAAATTCTGTCGACATTCTCTTTTATTATGAACATCTTAGCTATGTACGCGTACGCATATCTTCCAAGAACACATTTACTTCGGATGAAAGTTGATCTGCGCGCTGGCCCAGCTCTTCCATCACCTCAGCCATAGATGAAGCGGCTTGCCCGACATCTTTTGCTTCTTCAGATACATCACGTAATGCGGATTCAACCTCACTGGTACTACCGGAAGCTTCTTGCGCCCCGCGTGCAATTTCCTGCGTCGCCGAAGCTTGTTCTTCAACCGCCGAAGCCACAGAGGTTGTGATTTCATCAACATTTGAAATTGTTTCACGAATTTCTGAAATCGCAACGACAGTCTTATTGGTAACAGCCTGCATATCACTCACTTGTGCGGCGATTTCTCCTGTTGCATTTGCCGTTTGATTAGCAAGGGATTTTACTTCATTTGCGACAACCGCAAATCCTTTACCCGCATCACCCGCACGTGCCGCCTCAATGGTTGCATTCAACGCCAGAAGGTTAGTCTGTTCTGCAATATCATTAATCAAACCTACAACTTGACCAATATTGGCTGCGGTTTCAGATAATGCTTCTACCGTCTGGTTCGTATCATCCGCTTTGGATGCAGCATCACGGGAAATACCCGCGACTTCCGCAATACGATGCGAAATTTCATCTACAGATGCAGATAATTCTTCCGCAGATGCCGCCATGGTTTGCACATTCATGGTTGCATTTTCCATAGACCGGGAGACAACCCCCATGCGGTTCATACTACTTTCCGCATTCGCAGTAACCTGACCTGTATTTGATTTAGCAGATGATACGCCCTCCAACACATAATCCGAAATGGATGTGATAGATTTTTCAAAATCATCAGCTAATTTCAACATGCTGGCACGTCGTTCCTCCGCATTTCTCTTTTCCAGTTCTTCATGCTGTGTCTGAAGACGTTTATTTTCCTGCATACCATCTTTGAAATGGTTAAGCGCACGGGCCATATCCCCGATCTCATCCTCGTCATTCAAAGAAGGAATATCAATACTGGTATCACCTTTCGCAAGCTTATCCATCAAACCTGTCATCACGCCAATTGGTTTTGCGACGCCCGACCCAACGAAATAATAAACTGTCGCACCAAGAAGAATTGCAATCAACGCAATAATAATAATGAAGTTACGCGTTTCATTCGCTTTCTCAAAGACTTTAGATGTCGGCGCATGAATAACCAAAGCCCAGTTTTCATCAGTGCCAAAGTTAACCGGAACACTGATCATATTATAGGAAACGCCATCAAGCACACCATTACTGATAACCGTTTCACCAGTCACAACTTCTTTTAAGATACCCTGATAGAGTTTTTCTTCCGCTAATGTGCCTAACTTAGATGTATCTGAATGGGCAACCCATTGACCATCATGACTCATTAAATACGCAAACCCTTCTTCATATGGTCTTACTTGCGATACAATTTCCACGATGTCATCCAAGGACGTATCAATGGTAACGATACCAATTGCCTTGCCTGAAGTATTTTGGATTGGAATAGAAGCTGTGGTCATTAATACGTCCACTCCTTCTACTGGATAAATATAAGGCGGTGTAATCAAGCTGCGATTTTCTCGAACAGGGCGATCGTACCATTCACCTGTTCCTGCCTCAGGGCTCATATCCAATGCTTCAACACCAACACCAGTTGCTGTATTAAAGAAATAAGGGACATAACGACCCGTAGCATCTGAATATTTACCACCCTTCATACTCGCATCATCGCCATTAAACTGATTTGGCTCCCACGCAGTTGTGGACCCCACATATTGAGGATTGGCAGCAACAACACCACTTGCAGTTTCTGCCACATTTTCGGGCGTGTGTAACTTTTTAGCTTGCAATCCTTCGATAGATGAAGCCAAGACTTCCGCGGTGATAACAGCTTGACCTAATTGCTTCTCGATATTTTCGGCAGCCTCTCGTGCAAGCGTCTTGATAATCTTTTCACTATCTTCCTCAGCCATATTATTCAGCTGATAGGTTGCAAAAAAACCAAGCAAGGCACTGGCAACAACAATCACTGTTACACCAGACGCAACAATCCTTCCCCGCAACGTTTTAAATGGTAATTTGATCATAATCCTATATCCTCATCATCGAGTTATTTTTGTTCTTTATTTCCCTCAAATCACACTATAATCGCGAAATTAAAATTTAGTAAATTTATTTTTAGTTTAATTTGTAACCATAAAAACAGCACAGGGTC